>CAJQQW010000117.1 GCA_905480565.1 uncultured Halioglobus sp.
ACCCCAGCGCATTCCATCGTTCCTTCAAGAAATGGACGGGGCAATCGCCTGGCTCCTATCGTTAGGGCTCGTTTCGGCTGGTCAGCCCAGCTTTTCGCGCAAAAAAGACACAATGTTATCCTTGGGAATCAGTTCGGAATCTTCGCCTTTGCGGTGTTTGTATTCGAGGTTACCCTCGGCTAGTGCACGATCGCCAATGACGACCCTGTGGGGAATGCCGATGAGTTCCATATCGGCAAACTTGACCCCGGGGCGCTCGTTGCGGTCGTCCATTAACACCTCGATACCGGCACTGCACAACTGTGAATACAGCGCCTCGGCGCAGTCTGCGACGGCCTCTGATTTCTGCATGTTCAGTGGGACGATTGCTACCTGGAACGGTGCCATCGCGCTGGGCCAAATGATGCCCTTCTCATCGTGATTTTGCTCGATAGCCGCAGCCACGATACGACTGATCCCGATACCGTAACACCCCATCGTCATGGCGATATTTTTGCCGTTCTCATTTAGAACCGTCGCGTTCATAGCCTCGCTGTACTTTGTGCCCAGCTGGAAAATATGACCCACTTCAATACCGCGTTTGATATCCAGTGTGCCCGTGCCATCGGGGCTTGGGTCACCCGCGCATACCTCACGCAGGTCGGCGATGTCGCCCAAGGGGCAGTCGCGATCCCAGTTAACCCCTGTGCAGTGGTAGCCATCTTCGTTGGCACCACAGGAGAAGTCGGCGAGTTGCGCCGCGCTGCGATCGACAACCACCGGAAAAGGCAGGCCTATTGGCCCCAGCGAACCAAAACCGGCACCACAGGCCGCGCGCACTCTCTCCTCGCTGGCCATGCACAACGGCTCAGCCACCGCATCAAGTTTGCCGGCTTTGACACTGTTTAGCTGGTGATCGCCTCGCAGTACCAAAGCGATTAGCGCGCCCTCGGCTGCACCCTCTACGACCAGTGTTTTGACCGAAGCAGCGGGATCAATGCCGAGGAAGTCTGCGAGTGCCTCAATAGTTTTTACGCCTGGCGTTGCGACTTGTGCACAGTCTGCAGCGGGTGCTGGTCGCCCGCCCGCGGGAGCAATCGCCTCGGCCATTTCTACATTGGCCGCGTAAGTACTGCCGTTACTGAAAGCGATGGCATCCTCGCCGGAATCAGCCAGTACGTGAAATTCGTGGGAGGCGCTGCCACCGATACTGCCGGTATCAGCGATGACAGGCCGGAATTCAAGGCCGAGACAAGAAAAGATAGCGGAGTAGGCATCGAACATGGTCGCGTAGGTGTTCTCCAGGGATGCCTGGTCTAGATGAAACGAATAGGCATCCTTCATGAGGAACTCGCGAGACCGCATGATGCCGAAGCGCGGTCGAATCTCGTCGCGCACTTTTGTCTGTATCTGATAGAGATTAAGAGGGAGCTGCTTATAACTTTTCACCTCGTCGCGTACGAGGCTGGTAATGACTTCCTCGTGCGTCGGGCCGAGACAGAAGGGACGCTGATGACGATCCTCGATGCGCAAAAGTTCCGGGCCATATTGTTCCCAGCGACCAGATTCTTCCCATAATTCAGCAGGTTGCACAACCGGCATAGAAACTTCCTGAGCACCGGCTGCATCCATTTCAGCGCGTACTACCGCTTCAACCTTCCGCAATACACGCAGCCCGAGGGGCAGCCATGTATAGAGACCTGCAGCCAGTTTTCGTATCAGCCCTGCGCGCAGCATTAGCTGGTGGCTGATGATTTCAGCATCTGCGGGAGTCTCTTTTTGCGTCGCGATGAGGTACTGACTGGTGCGCATGGCGGTTACCGATTTGCGTGTTTGCGAGGGGTGACTAGTTTACGTGTGATTAAACAGAGCGTACAGGTTTCGTGCTGAGTATGCGTCTGACGGCAGCGCGTCAAAAATTTTGGCCGGTGTTTTTTTTCGCGACGTTTCTGTGCGCAATTAGACACGCTTCTATTGCAGACATTTTTGTCGAGGGATGATAGAAAACACTTGTATTATAGCGTTTCATGCTTTATACATTGCGTTATGGCCGGGTGCGCTAGTGTGATAACAAAATGAATCACGTGGTCCGGGCTGTCACTGTTCTTCATTTAAACTTTTTAGGGAAGGTTGAATACAACATGGCAACTAAAAGAAAAGCAGCAAAAAAGAAGGCTCCTGCACGTAAGAAGGCAGCGGCAAAGAAAGCCCCGGCCAAGAAGGTAGTCACGACTGCGATCACCGATAAGATGACCAAGGGTCAGATTGTCTCAAGCCTGGCAGACACCACTGAGCTGAGTAAGAAGCAGGTTAGCGAAGTGCTCGACGCCTATGAGAACCTGATCGCACGCAGCATCAAAAAGCGCGGTGTTGGCGAGTTCACTATGCCCGGGTTGATGAAAATCACCACCAAGAAGAAGCCTGCGACAAAGGCGCGTAAGGGTGTCAATCCTTTCACTGGAGAAGAACAGATGTTCAAGGCGAAGCCTGCAAGCATGCAGGTCAAGGTTCGCGCCTTGAAGAAGATGAAGGAATTCGCTGCCTCCTAAGCGACACATGCAAGCGACCTGCTATGGCAGGTCGCTTGTGGCCTTATTCGATGACGCACCACTGATGCGGTGCTCACGCTCGCTTTTCCTGCCTCCCCTTGCGCTTGGCGTGTTCGTCTGCATGGGTTAAAATCGCCGCCTCAATTTTTGTGCCTGAGCGCCAAGCTTTTGTTAATGAGGCCTTTTTTATGCCGATCTATGAGTACCAATGCCAGAGCTGCGGCGAAGAGACCGAGGCGCTGCGAAGACTCAGTGACGAACCCCTTGTTGACTGTCCGAGCTGTGGAGCGGCAGCGCTGAAGAAAAAGGTTTCAGCAGCCGCGTTCCGACTGAAAGGCGGCGGCTGGTACGAAACCGACTTCAAGACCGGTAACAAGAAAAACCTCGCGGGAGGTGGCGATGAAGGCGGCAAGGCCGCTGGAGCCAGTTCCGCTGAGAGCAAGCCTGTCGATAAGACACCGTCCGGCAGTGCGTCAGGCGACGGTAAAAAAACAGCGTAATCCAGGCCGGGTGTCCGGCCAGTGCATCCATACGGAAACCAGATCATGCGCAGTCATTATTGTGGCGCCATTACGACATCGAACATAGACGACACGGTCACGCTGTGTGGCTGGGTAGATCGTCGCCGAGACCACGGTGGCGTCATTTTTCTTGACCTGCGAGATCGTGAGGGTATCGTCCAGGTCGTTTTTGACCCGGACACGGACGAGCATTTCCAGCGGGCTGACCGTGTGCGCAGTGAGTATGTGCTGAAGGTGACGGGCCGGGTGCGCGCGCGTTCCGAGGCGACCATCAATCCCACTATGGCGACGGGGGAGATTGAAGTCCTGGGCAAGGCCCTGGAGATCCTTAACGCAGCGGAGACCCCGCCCTTTCAGTTGGATGAGTACACGAATGTGGGCGAGGAGGTTCGCCTGCAGTATCGCTATATGGATCTGCGTCGCCATGAGATGCAGGAGCGCCTGATGCTGCGCTCCAGGATTACCACTGCGGTGCGTAATTTTCTCGATGGTGAGCGCTTCCTCGATATTGAAACACCCATCCTCACCCGAGCGACGCCGGAGGGCGCCCGCGATTATCTTGTGCCCAGCCGCACGCATCCGGGAGAATTCTTCGCCTTGCCCCAGTCGCCCCAGCTATTTAAGCAGTTGCTGATGGTGTCGGGCTTTGATCGCTATTATCAGATAGCCAAGTGCTTTCGGGACGAGGATTTGCGCGCTGATCGCCAGCCCGAGTTCACCCAGATCGACATCGAGACCGCCTTTCTGGACGAACAGGCAATCATGGATATTACCGAGCGGATGATCCGTGAACTTTTCAGGGATGTGCTTGATGTTGACTTGCCCGCATTTCCCCATATGCGCTATAGCGAGGCTATGGAGCGTTATGGATCGGACAAGCCCGATCTGCGCATTCCGCTTGAACTGGTCAGTGTTGATGATTTGATGCAGCAGGTAGAGTTCAAGGTTTTTCGAGGGCCTGCTGACGATCCCGCGGGAAGGGTTGCGGCATTGAAAGTAACGGGCGGAGCATCGATCAGTCGCAAGGAAATTGACGTTTACACCGATTATGTCGCGGTGTTCGGCGCGCGTGGCTTGGCCTGGATCAAGGTTAACGACATTGCGGCAGGTATCGAGGGGTTGCAGTCCCCGATCCTCAAATTTATGCCCGACGAGATTGTCGCGCAGATGATGGAGCGTCTCGGCGCTGCGGATGGCGACATTATATTTTTTGGCGCTGATCGCGCCGCAGTGGTGAATGAGGCATTGGGTGCGCTGCGACTCAGAGTTGCGCAAGACCTCGGGCTCGTTGGCGAAGGCTGGGCGCCCCTGTGGGTGGTAGACTTCCCGATGTTCGAGGAAGATCCAGCCGGTGGATGGACGCCTCTGCACCATCCCTTTACCGCGCCTTCGGGCTCCATTGACGAGTTGCAGGCAAAACCCGGGGAATGCCTCTCCAGGGCCTACGACATGGTGCTCAACGGCACTGAGTTGGGCGGAGGCAGTATTCGTATCCACCAGCGCGAGATGCAGGAGGCGGTTTTCCGCATCCTCGATATCGATCAGGAGGAGGCGCAGGAAAAGTTCGGTTTTCTGCTCAACGCACTCCAATATGGTGCGCCGCCGCATGGCGGACTGGCTTTTGGCCTCGACAGGTTGGTGATGCTGATGGTTGGCGCCTCGTCGATCAGGGACGTAATCGCTTTTCCAAAGACGCAGAGCGCTGCGTGTGTCATGACCAATGCACCGGGAGCAGTATCTACGCAACAGTTACGTGAGCTGAATATCCGCCTGCGGCAAAATTCCAGCGAGGATGGCACAAAGGCTTGATGGGATTCACCAGTACAACGAGGGCAGTTTCCGATGGCAGGTCATAGCAAATGGGCCAACATCAAACACCGCAAGGCGGCTCAGGACGCCAAGCGCGGCAAAGCATTCACCAAGTTAATCCGCGAACTGGTTGTCGCGGCCAAGCAGGGCGGTGCTTTAGCGGAAGATAATCCGCGCTTGCGCGCCGCGGTAGACAAGGCACTCGGCGCCAATATGACTCGCGATACCATCGACCGGGCTATTGCCCGTGGTGCTGGTACCAGCGATGCGGACGACATGGAGGAAATCACCTACGAGGGTTATGCGCCCGGTGGAATTGCCGTATTGGTGGAGGCCATGACAGACAACCGTAATCGCACCGTCGCGGAAGTACGCCATGCCTTCAGCAAGCGCGCGGGCAATCTGGGTACCGATGGTTCGGTGGCTTATTTGTTTGCCCGCAAGGGGCAGATCAGTTACGCCCCCGGCGTGGATGAAGATGCCCTGATGGAGGCAGCCCTGGAGGCGGGGGCTGAAGACCTCGTTGCTCATGATGACGGTTCGGTTGACGTGACAACCCCTTGGGAGGACTTTGCCGCCATCAAGGAAGCGCTCGTTGAGGCGGGCTTTGTGGCGGAGGACGGGGAGGTGACGATGGTCGCGTCGACTACAGTGCCCGTGGATTCCGATGCTGCAGAAAAACTGTTGGGGCTGGTCGATGCCTTGGAAGAGCTTGATGACGTGCAAAACGTTTACACCAATGTTGAGATACCCGACGAGCTGTTGGCCGCTCTGTAGTGCAACACCCATAGCAACACTCAGGTTCTGCCTGCGTCTGACAGGCGGTTGATATGCCTGGCGTCTCTGCAAAATTGACTTCCTTGAAAAGGCGTCGCCCTGTATATTTGTACAACATAGCAGGCAGGCAACGGACCATGGCATGTCACTGATCCTGGGTATCGATCCCGGTTCACGCAAGACCGGCTTCGGCATCATCAATTATCATTCGGGGCGCAGCGAGTACATCACCAGTGGGGTGATCCGGCTGCCTCAGGGCGAGTTGCCCGAGCGGCTGCGGGTGATTTTTGACAGCGTTACGGAACTAGTCGAGTTGCACAGCCCCGAGGAAGTCGCCGTAGAACAGGTATTCATGGCTAAAAGTGCCGGATCAGCACTCAAGCTGGGTCACGCAAGAGGCGTTGCCATTGCCGCGTGTGTCGTAAAGGACATGCCTGTATCGGAGTATTCGGCACGCCAGATTAAACAGTCCGTGGTCGGCTCCGGTGCGGCGGACAAAGCCCAGGTTCAGCATATGGTGAAAGTCCTGCTTGGTCTGCCTGCAGAGCCCCAGGAAGACGCCGCCGACGCCTTGGCTGCGGCCCTGTGTCACGCCCATACACAACATGGCGTCTTGAATCTGGCAGGCGGGCGCTCAGTGCGTCGCCGCCGCATGCGCTGACGAGGTCGCGGTCGATGATAGGCAGCATCAGGGGAGTTCTCGTACAAAAACAGGCGCCGCTTATTCTGGTGGATGTCGCGGGCGTGGGCTATGAACTGCAGGTGCCTATGACCACGCTTTTTCAGCTGCCGGAGCTTGGTTCCGAGGTCTCGCTGGTCACACACCTCGTGGTGCGTGAGGATGCCCAGGCGCTCTACGGGTTCGTCGAAGAGGGTGACCGCAGCCTGTTCCGACAGTTAATCAAGGTTAACGGTGTGGGCCCCAAGTTGGCCCTGACTATCCTCTCGGGTATGGATGCAAAGCGCTTTGCTTATTGCGTAGAGCGCGATGACCTTTCCTCCCTCACCGCCCTGCCTGGCGTTGGCAAGAAAACCGCGCAACGTCTGTTGGTGGAGATGCGCGACAAGCTCAAGGACTGGTTTGCCGGAGGGGGCGCCCTGAGTGACGCCGACGCCGCGGTTGTGCCGGTAAACGTTGCAGGGGACGCGGAGAGCGCCCTGATCGCGCTCGGCTA
The DNA here is from genome assembly GCA_905480565.1 of uncultured Halioglobus sp. Lineage (GTDB taxonomy): Bacteria > Pseudomonadota > Gammaproteobacteria > Pseudomonadales > Halieaceae > Marimicrobium. Next base: position 6,811 of record CAJQQW010000117.1, read on the forward strand.
TAAACCGCAGGAGGCCGGCCGCATGGTGGAGGCTGTCAACGATGACGATGGTACTGACAGCGAAGAATTGATCCGCCGCGCCCTGAAGGCGGCGGTGAAAGCGTGAGACCCATGCCATGATTGAAACGGACCGACTGATCGCGCCAGAAGCCAGCGACACCCGCGAGGATGTGGTAGACCGAGCCATACGGCCGCGCACGCTAAGAGAATATGTGGGTCAGCCCGCAGTGAAAGAACAGATGGAAATTTTTCTGCAGGCGGCGAAAGGGCGTGGGGAGCCGCTGGACCATACCCTGATATTTGGCCCGCCGGGGCTTGGTAAAACAACACTGGCCAGTATCGTGGCCCAGGAAATGGGCGTTTCACTGAAAACCACCTCCGGCCCTGTACTTGAGAAAGCTGGGGATATTGCCGCGCTCATGACTAATCTGGAGCCCGGCGATGTTCTCTTTATCGACGAAATCCATCGATTGAGTCCCTTTGTGGAAGAAATCCTCTACCCCGCCATGGAGGATTACCAATTGGATATCATGATTGGTGAGGGGCCCGCAGCTCGCTCCATTAAGCTGGATTTGCCGCCGTTTACACTGGTGGGCGCAACGACTCGGGCGGGATTGTTAACCTCACCCTTACGCGACCGCTTTGGTATTGTGCAGCGGCTGGAATTCTACGAGATGGCGGATCTGGGCCTTATTGTTCAGCGCTCTGCGGATATTCTGGAGATCCGCATTGACCCGGAGGGCGCGGCGGAGATCGCCCGCCGTGCAAGGGGAACGCCGCGTATTGCAAACCGTCTGCTGCGGCGGGTCCGCGATTATGCCGAGGTCAAGGGCGATGGCGCGATTACAGCAGAGATTGCCGATCGCGCACTGGATATGCTGAGTGTGGACCAGCTTGGCTTCGATCACCTTGATCGTCGACTATTGCTGGCTCTGGTCGAGAAGTTTGATGGTGGTCCTGTGGGCGTTGACAGTCTTGCCGCGGCAATCTCTGAAGAGCGCGGCACGATCGAGGATGTGTTGGAGCCCTACCTGATCCAACAGGGCTTTGTTCTGCGGACGCCACGGGGGCGAATGGCGACCCGTAGCGCTTACCTGCACTTTGGTTTGCCGGCACCCAGCGTCGCAGGGGAGGGCGATAGCCCGTCACTGGACCTAAAAAAAGGTGACTAAAACAGCGGCCTCCCCGGAATTTTTGCATCGCCTGCGTGTCTACATTGAGGACACAGATGCTGGAGGAATTGTATATTACGTCAACTACCTGAAGTTCATGGAGCGCGCGCGGACGGAATTCATGCGTGTCCGTGGGTACGGCAAGACGCACATATTTAATAACGATTTGATGTTCGTGGTGCAGAGGGTGGCAGTAAATTATTGCCTGGCGGCGCAGTTGGATGATGAGTTGGAGGCATCGGCCCGCATCGTCAGTTTGCGCGGGGCGCGTATCGTATTTCACCAGAGCGTTCGCCGTGGCGAAGAAGTGCTTGCAGAGGGTGAGATAACAATCGCCTGTGTTGATCGTGGCCAGAGAAAGCCGCGGCGTCTGCCTGCTGATATGTTGGCGCGCTTGCGCGAGGTTGATTAATAGAATAACTGATTCGGAGAGGGGCCTTGGAAGAACAACTCAGTCTGCTGGATCTGGTGTGGAACGCCAGCTTCACCGTGCAGATGGTGATGGCTATTTTATTGCTGGCCTCCATCATATCCTGGTACATGATCGTCAACCGTTTCCTGTATTTCCGCGACGCTCACGACGAGATGTATCGCTTCGAGGAGCGTTTCTGGTCGGGCATCGATCTGTCACAGCTTTACCGTGAGGGCAATGAGCGGGCATCGGACGGCCAGGCGATATTGGGTATGGAAAGTATCTTTCGCGCCGGGTTCAAAGAATTTTCCCGACTGGCTCAGCAGCCGGAAATGGATTCTGAGGCTGTTATTGAAGGTTCCCGCCGGGCGATGCGTGTCGCGGTGATGCGCGAAGAGGAGCGCCTCGAGCGACATCTGGCATTTATGGCGTCCGTGGGCTCCACCAGCCCCTATATCGGACTGTTTGGAACAGTCTGGGGGATCATGCACTCGTTTCGTGGGTTGGCCAATTCCACACAGGCCACCCTGGCGACCGTGGCACCTGGCATTTCGGAGGCCCTCATAGCCACGGCTATGGGCCTGTTTGCAGCCATACCCGCGGTGCTGGCTTACAACCGCTTCGCCGCCCGGGTGGAGGTATTCAGCAATCGCTACGATACATTTACTGATGAATTCTCAGGCATTCTGTCCCGTCAGGCTTATGCTCTGCGCAACCGCGAACGACAGGAGTCCTGAGGTCAGTGGCGGGCCAGCGCAAGAAACGCAAACCCATGTCGGAAATTAATGTCGTTCCCTACATCGATGTCATGTTGGTGTTGCTGATTATTTTTATGGTGACCGCACCCATGCTGATGCAAGGGGTAAAGGTAGATTTGCCCGAGGCCAGTGCCGAGCCCGTAGAGAACCAGGACAGCGAACCCGTGATTGTCTCGGTGGATGCTGCGGGAAAGCTCTATCTCAATCTGGGCCAGGAGAAGCAGGTGCTGTCCCTGCCAACGATCAAGGATCGGGTCTCCGCCGTTATGCGACGTAGCCCGGAAAAGCCCGTATTGGTTTGGGGCGATCGCACGGTACCTTATGGCGATGTTGTAGCGATTATGGTGGCACTGCAAGAAGCCGGTGCGCCCTCCGTTGGCTTGGTGACAGAAGACCCGCAGTGAGTTCATCCGTATACGCCAGGCCTGTTATGCCCCGCATCATAGTGCGGCCCGCGCTGGCTACGCTGCTGATTCATGGTTTACTGCTGCTGTCCCTTACGTTGAACTGGGGTGTGCAGGACCGCGAGGTAGTGAAGGCCAAGCCCGCTCCGACAGTCATCAACGCTCGCCTCGTGGATGCCAGTGAATTCAAGCCGAAGCCGAAGCCGAAGCCGGTAACAAAAAAGCCACAACCCAAACCGACACCCAAACCGGTAGTGAAAAAGCCGGTTGAAACAACCAAGCCGAAGCCAAAGCCCGCGGTGGTAAAAAAGCCAAAGGTGGCAGCCAAGCCAAAACCGGTACCCATGGCAGTGCCCAAGCCCCAGCCAGCACCGCGTATTACCCGCGAAGAACTGGCACGCATCGCCAGAGAGGAGCTGGCCGCGACCGCTGCCGCTGAGCAGGCGAGTGCCACCGGGGAAATGTCTGCCACTTTTGTTGCCCTTATCCAGCAAACGGTGATCAACTACTGGAGCCGCCCCCCCAGTGCACGTAATGGTATGGAGGCGGAGCTTGCGATCCAGTTGATTCCCACCGGGGAAGTGGTCAGCGTGACAATCGTGCGCAGCAGTGGCAACAGTGCGTTTGACCGGTCGGCGGTAAATGCTGTAGAAAAAGCCGGCGCGTTCCCCGAGTTGCAGACGCTACCGAGCGCAGAATTTGAGCGAACATTCAGGCGCTTTCGCCTGTTATTCAAACCAGAGGACTTACGATACTAATGAAACGGCTGCATATCTTCCTGTTTACGGTTGCCCTCAGCCTGATGGCAACAACTGTACGTGCCGAGCTGACTATAGAGATTACCCAGGGCTCGGATGACCCGGCGTCGATTGCTGTGGTGCCTTTTGCCTGGCAGGGGAGTGGTGCGCCACCTGCAGACGTTGCCGAAATTGTGGACGGCGATCTGGCGCGCAGTGGTCAATTTGCCCCTGTTGCACGAGTTGATATGCTGGGCCGACCCACAGCGGAAGCGGATGTTTTTTACCGGGACTGGCGCGCTATCAATGCGGAGTATCTTTTGATCGGACGCGTTTCTGGCGTTAACCCGGTGCGAGTGGATTATGAGTTATATGATGTTCTGCGACAGACCCGCATATTGACCGGTAATCAATCCGGCCCGGCCAGTGAGGTGCGGATGGTGGCCCACCGTGTTGCCGATGCGGTCTATGAGAAGCTAACGGGGGTGCCGGGGGCTTTTGCCACGAAGCTCTTATATATAACGGTGGACCGTAAGGACGGCGGCGGCCTCTCGCGTCTCACCCTGTCCGATTCTGACGGGGCGAGCCCTGTGGTACTGCTGAAGTCGGGGGAGCCCCTGCTGACGCCAACATGGTCGCCAGATGCCCGCCATATTGCCTACGTCTCGTTCGAGAGTGGTCGGCCGGCCATCTACCGGCAGGAGTTGGCAACGGGAAAGCGTCAGCAGCTGACCAACTTTAAGGGGCTCAACAGTTCTCCGGCCTGGTCTCCTGATGGCCGGTCCATGGCGATGGTATTGTCCAAGGGGGGAAACCCCGATATTTACGTGATGGATCTGGCGAGTGGTCAACTCAAACAGTTGACTCGTCACTATGCGATCGATACCGAACCGACCTGGATGCCGGATGGAAACGCGATCCTGTTTACCTCGGACCGTGGCGGAAAGCCTCAGATTTATCGGTATGACTTGCGCTCCGGTGCGACCGACCGCGTCACGTTCGAGGGCAGTTACAACGCCCGACCCCGAATTTCTCAGGATGGTCGCAGCATGGTGATGGTGCACCGGCAGGAAGGGCGTTTTCATATCGCCTTGCAAGATCTGGTGACAAACCGCGTGCAGATACTGACCCAGACCGACCTGGATGAAAGCCCCAGTATCGCGCCCAATGGCTCTATGGTATTGTACGCGACGAAGCAGGCGGGGCGCGGGATACTGGCGGCAGTGGCAGTCGATGGTGCAGCGAAGTTCAGTTTGCCGGCACGACAGGGTGATGTGCGTGAACCGGCCTGGTCTCCATACCTGAATCGGTGACGGCGTCGCGTCAATCGCAGAATCAAACCCAATACCAATATGAGATAGGACCGAGGATGATGAAGCATCTACCTACTGCCAGCAAAACTATTGCTATGTTGCTTTGTGCAACGCTGTTGGTTGCCTGTTCCGGTAACGACACAAACGATGCCGAGGAAGAAGCGCGCCTCAAGGCAGAGCAGGAAGCTGCAGAGGCGGCCAGACTGCAAGTAGAACTGGAAGCGGCCAATGCCGAGGAGCTGGCCAGCCTGGAGGAAGAGGCAGCGAGTCACGGCACGATTTTCTATTTCGAATACGACAGCGCTACCCTCACGCCTGAGGCCCTGGATGCGCTGAACGCCCATATCGCGCTGTTGCATCGCAACACTGCCGCTGTGCGCCTCGAGGGCCACACGGACGAGCGCGGCACGCGCGAGTACAATCTCGCGCTGGGTGAGCGTCGCGCCAATGCCGTGCGCGATTACGTGGTCGCCAATGGCATCTCCAGCTTGCGAATTGAGACAGTGAGCTATGGCGAAGAGCGCCCGGTAGCTTACGGTGCTGGCGATAGCAATTGGACACAAAATCGCCGTGTGGAATTGGTGAAACAGTAAGCCATGCGACAACAGGGCCCTAGATCGTATGCCGAGTGCGGGGTGTGGATACTGGCGTCCATGCTAAGTGTGCCAGTGTCTGCCCAATACGTTGATCTCGAAGCGGAACGCGCGGCGGCAACGGCTTCCGGGCGTGCAGCGGTTTCCCAAGAAAGCCCCTCATCCGCGCGGACTGACCCTTATGGAGCGCAACCCGCGCAGACTTACCCCGCGACTAGTTATGGTGTGAATACCGCTCCTGCTGCCCCGACAGCCGCGCCCACGGCAACCAATGCTAGTCAGCCTGCCTCCTCCAGGATGGCAGGCTCCGAGTTGGGCAATCTGTTTCTTCAAGTGCAGCAACTCCAGCAAGAGGTGATGCGCCTGAACGGCAAGGTCGAGGAGCAGGCACATGAACTCACTACGCTCAAGGAGCAGAGCCTGCAGCGCTATATAGATCTCGACAAGCGTATGGCAGGGGCCACTCCTGCGGCTAATGAGAGTATCGCGGCTACGGCGACGGTTTCGCCGATCGCGGCCCCCAGCGGTGGCAGCGCGCCCCAGGCAGGGGAGGCTGAGGGCTACCGCGCTGCCTATGCATTGGTGCAGGGGCGCCAGTTTGAACAGGCGATTCCCGCTTTCAAGCAGTTTTTGCAACGCTACCCTGACGGGCAGTATGCAGCCAATGCACACTACTGGCTGGGAGAGCTATATCTGGTGCTCGATCCGCCTGACCTGGAGTCCGCGAGACAGTCCTTTGTCCTGTTGCTAAGTCAGTATCCAGATAATCCGAAGGCGGCCGATGCACTATACAAGTTGGGAAAAGTGCAGTTTCTCAAGGGTAATCGTGAGAAGGCCAGGGAATATCTTGATCAGGTGATCAACTTGTACGGCGGTTCCAATACGGCAGTGGTCAAACTGGCCAGCGATTTCATCGATCAGAATTACTGACCTACAGGTCATGAGCTCACGATCCGATCAGGAAGGCGCTCCCTCAATCGAGGGTGACAGCGCGCTGCGCATTACGGAAATCTTTTACTCCCTGCAGGGTGAAGCCCGCACGGTGGGGCTGCCCACGGTGTTCGTGCGCCTGACAGGCTGCCCTTTGCGCTGTGTCTATTGCGATACGGAATATGCTTTTAGCGGGGGCCAGCTGCTGGAGATGTCCGATATTGTGCAGCAGGTAGCCGGCTTCGAACCACGCTATGTGACGGTGACAGGTGGCGAGCCTCTGGCCCAGCCCAATTGCCTGACACTGCTGCATATATTGTGTGATGCCGGCTACGACGTGTCCCTTGAGACGGGAGGCGCCATGACTCTGGAGGGCGTGGACCCCCGTGTAGTGACAGTGTTGGACCTAAAGACACCGGCTTCCGGAGAGATGCAAAGCAACGACTATGACAATATTGCCCGTCTGCGTGAAGCCGATCAGGTAAAATTCGTGATTTGTAACAGGGCAGACTACGAATGGTCGCGCTTCAAGGTTGATGAGCACGGCTTACCCGGTCGGGTTGCGGATATTTTGTTCTCCCCCAGCTTTGGCGAGTTGGAGGGGCGACAGTTGGCCGAATGGATTCTGGCCGATAATTTACCTGTGCGCATGCAACTGCAGTTACACAAGTTGCTGTGGGATAACGAGCCAGGGCGTTGAGACGATGAGTGGTGCGAAAAAAGCTGTCGTATTGGTCTCCGGAGGACTGGACTCCACCACGGTGCTGGCTATGGCCCGAGATCAGGGGTATGCCTGCTATGCACTCAGTTTTGATTATGGTCAGCGCCACCGTGGCGAATTGTTGGCAGCGGAGCAGGTCTCCTCTGCTCTGGGTGACGTTGAGCATAAGGTGGTGCGCCTCAACCTCGATAGCATCGGCGGATCTGCCCTGACGGATGTTTCTATTGCCGTGCCGGAAGAGGAGACGACTGGTATCCCGGTGACCTATGTGCCTGCTCGCAATACAGTTTTCCTGGCGATTGCGCTGGGGTGGGCCGAGGTGCTCAAGGCGCAGGATATTTTTATTGGGGTCAATGCGGTGGATTATTCCGGCTATCCGGACTGTCGCCCCGCTTTTGTGTCCGCGTTTGAGGCCATGGCAAATCTCGCAACCAAGGCGGGCGTCGAGGGGCAGAAGATCAACATACATGCCCCCCTGATGGATATGGAGAAAGGCGAAATTATTCGCGCCGGGCAGGCATTGGGTGTGGATTACTCCCTGACCGTATCCTGCTATCAGGTGACGGACGACGGCCTTGCCTGCGGGCGCTGCGACAGTTGCCGCCTGCGCCGACAGGGTTTTGAAAGTGCCGGTGTTCCTGATCTGACCCGTTACCGGTAAGGTCGTCAGGGCTATGATTTGGCTGAAAAAAGCGCTTGAGTTTTACGCTTTTTTCCGTACTATACCCAGCTCTTTCGGGGCCGTTAGCTCAGTTGGTAGAGCAGTTGGCTTTTAACCAATTGGTCGATGGTTCGAGCCCATCACGGCCCACCAAATTCCCCGCTAAAAACAGCAGCTTGTGAGTCTTTTGGAAATCAAAACCGCCAGGCTCGACCACAAAATATCACTGTTTTATGACCCTAGCAGGGCGACGATAGCTCTTTTCGGTCGTCATTGCTGCTGTGTGTCTGAGTAGTCGCTGCGCGTCCTCCAGGGACATATCACTCGCAGCTTTCGCCCGTAGATCGTGCATCGTTCAACGTTCTTTTGCCACGCGGTTTTCCGTATTCGTGGCCATGTAAGGTTGCCACCAGTGCAAGATCGGTCCACTGGCAGCCTGATCCGCCTTTTCGGGGTAGACACCTGTTTCAAAAAGGGCCTAGAACGAGTAGCCGAAATACTCGTTATCTCTCTGGAATAAACGTGCCACGATGTCACGGGTTTCCGCAGTGTAATAGTCGCGGTAATTGCCGCGGCTGGTCTTGTTGTGGTGCGGCAGGTCTCCAGGCGTCTTACCTGTTGCAGACTTCACCAGGGCCTGCAGACCTCCCCAGGTTTCCGAGAGCTCCTCAAATTTCAATATCTGGTCGACAATGACGTTCCCATTCACATCGGTCAGGCCATCCAGTTGGTTGAAGTTATCCTTAAAGCTGTCCGCCAAATTTTCCACCCGGCTGATATTGCTCCAGGGGCCATGCGGGATTTGTTCCCTGCTATCCAGTGCCCTCACGAAGTCGGTGAAGAGCGCCTTGTCGGGTATATCTGTCGGTCCGTTCAGTCCATGGTCGACAAACCACCCCCTTTGTCGCATCCACAAGGTCTGGTCTTTGGGTGAAGAGCACCGAAAGAAAAAAGTCGACACCATTTTATCCCAGGGGTTACGCACCTGTGAAATAGTCAGGCATTTGTCATAGGCTTCTTTTCCCAGTGATTGCTGATAAAAGTAGGCTTGCGCGTGTTTCAGGTTTTCGTGAACCCTGCGTACCTTGTTCTTGCCCTGCAATTGCCATATTTCAGGTACGTCAGGATCATACAATGCATCGTTCAATGCCTGCAGCACACTAGAGCTGCCGCACTTGTTGATGGCGATAAAGATGACCTGATTTCGGGGATAGTACATAGGATTAGTCTGAAAAGTACGAGGCGCTCTCTGGTTCACGGATGGGGTGAGACGCAAATGGGTGTGCGTCACAAAAGGCTTTGCAGGCAAAAATCATTGTAGCCCAGCTTGCTGCAAAAGTCTTACGTATGGGTCGGGTTTAACCCCGTTGCCCGTCGGGCAGACGGCACCTATATGTTTTAGAGCCTTGCGCCTTAGTAAATAAAAGAAGAGTATTCGTGGCCGGTCATTGCCCCTACAGTTGCGCGTTGGGGTTCAGGTGAGGAGATGGCTGAATACCGTCCTTGCCAATTCTGTTGCAGGGCGATCAATGTAGATAGATGAAACCTCTGCCCCTGATACCGGCAATAATATTAGCCGACCGCCCACGGGTCTCTATGGTAATATCGGCAAGGCGCGTCAAGAGCCATCCACGTGATGGTCGCGTGTTGCCTGAGTCCTGCGTGCAAGGTCAATCTGGCTCCGCCATCCTTTAGAGTCTGTGTTAGAAGAGATCCTCTGATTTGCAGCAGAGATCGATAGACAGAATTCGAAATTCAAAATAGATACCCGGGAATTATAACGAGTGAAAGCCCCCAAGCGACTACAGCCCCTGCTTCACGATGGTCTGATAGACGAGGTCATCCGCCCACTCATGAGCGGTAAGGAAGCCGACGTGTTTGTTGTGCGCTGCGGTTCCGATATCCGGTGCGCCAAGATCTATAAGGATTCGCTCAAGCGCAGCTTTAAAAAAGCTGCGCAATACACTGAAGGAAGGAAGGTACGCAACAGCCGCCGTGCCCGGGCGATTGAAAAGGGCTCGAAGTTTGGCCGTAAACAACAGGAAGAAACGTGGCAGAATGCCGAGGTCGATGCGCTTTACAAGCTGGCGCATGCCGGGGTGAGGGTGCCTCAGCCTTACGGCTGCTTCGACGGGGTTCTGCTAATGGAGCTAATCACCGATGAAGAAGGTGAGATAGCCCCTCGGCTGAACGACGTTACCATGTCGGCGGAGCAGGCCAGGGAAGATCATGCACTGGTGATGCAGTACGTTATGCGTATGCTTTGCACCGGGCTCATACACGGTGACCTCTCTGAGTTTAATGTTTTGGTCAACGAGGAAGGCCCCGTCATTATCGACCTGCCTCAGGCGGTTGATGCTGCCGCAAACAATAACGCCCAGTCGATGTTGGAGCGAGACGTAAAAAATATGACCGACTACTATGGCATGTTCGCGCCGGATCTTCTTGAGTCCCATTACGCCCAAGAAATCTGGTCTTTATTTGAGGATGGAGAGCTCTATCCGGATCGTCAACTGACGGGCAATTTTGAGCTGGATACGCATATCGCTAATACCGACGCCGTACTGGATGAAATCAGAGCAGTTCTGGCGGAGGAAGAAAGCCGAAAGGAACGTTTGAAAGCGGCTGATTCGTTGGATTAGTGCCCAGAGAATCCGTGTAGCCCCCTCGACTTTTGCAGGCCCGCGGAACTTGGTGCTGCGCAGTTTTCGTCGCAGCGGCCGACCCATGGTGCATAGAATAAAGTGATGAAGTTTGAACAAGAATTCATACATTCCTCATTGCGAAATAATTGGGATAAATCGGACGCTATTGAACACCGACGTTATCCGGCAATCATCTGGTCCACCAGCGCCGGTATTTCGCGCGGGTGATCCACGGTGTAGCAGGCTCGAATAGTTGATACGGAATCAGGCTTCTGCTCATGCCTGACCCAAATCGTTTTAATGTTGCTGTTTGATGCTCCAACAATGTCTGCACTGAAGCTGTCGCCGATGTGAACGGCTTCCTCTGCCTGACAGTTGGCTAGCTGCAGCGCCTTCTCAAATATTGAACGGGCGGGTTTTTGCTCACCTTCCTGCCCTCCAACGATAATATGATCTACATAGTATTCGAGGTTAACCGCGGCGATTTTGGGTAACTGCGAAAACTCGGGTCCGTTGGTGATCACTACAAGGGTGAGAGTGTCTCTGATGCGACTTAAGAAATCCGCGATTCCAGGATAAAAATCGAACGCGGTTATGCGCGCTCTCTCAAATACCTGGAGTAAATCACTTGCCAGCGTATCGGTGATGGCGCTCATATGCTGCTCTGCCAGTAAGTCCTGGATGAGCTTCTTACGGAAGGCTTCTTCACCCTGTCGTTCGATAATGGGAAGGTAGGCGCTGCGCTGCGAATCACTCCATTCCCTGTAGATTCCTGTGACAAAAGCAGAGGCGAATGCATCCGCGTTTAGCGACGTTTCTTTCGAAAAACGCTGGCCCACATGCCGAGCCAATTGTATTTTCGCGGTATCGACAGCCTTGTGCGTGTCGCACAAGGTGTTGTCCATATCCAGTAATAATGCTCTCAACATACACTCAACCGAATAGAGTAAAAACAGAATCGCGGCTTTTTAAACACGCCGCGGATTGATAATACAAAGGCATCATTATTTACGCCAAGGTACGTATGAAGTGATTTGAGGTAGTGCTTTTCTTTTGCAATCGCTTGCCCTTTACTAAGAGTCTTGACTTGTTGACGATCCCGGGCCGAGGGGTTGTCCATAACTAAACTCGACGAAGTTTCCATCAGGATCTTTAACTCCGCAGTAGTAGCCAACCGGATAGGGCTCCTGCCGTGGCGGCCACTCAAGTATGCCAGCCGATGCTGCTTTAGTCGCAATAGCATCTACCGCTTCCGCGCTAGCAACCGCAAAACCCAGGTGCGAGAAGTCTGTATCAAGCTGATTGCGGCCAGGGCCGCCAGGAATAAGCACCACAATAAATTCTTTTTCCTTACCGGGCTCTGCAAGCCATACGATACGTTTGCCATCGCTGGTCCGGTCGTGGGTTATATGCATGCCGGT
>CAJQQW010000118.1 GCA_905480565.1 uncultured Halioglobus sp.
CTTCCTCGGCCTCGGCGTGGTAATCGAGGAGGCAGGCCGAACACTGACTGCCTCACCCCTGTTCTGCTCCGGTGTGGTTGGTGCCTCTGCCATCTTGTTGGGTGGCAGCGAAGAACAGAAGCAGTCCATGCTGCCAGCCATCGCGCAGGGAGAACTGACCTTTGCACTGGCGTTGGAAGAAACCCACCACCATCGTCCCAATCATATTGGGGTCACTGCCAATCAGCAGAAAGATGGGTATGTCCTTAACGGCAGTAAATGCTTTGTGCTTGATGGCCACAACGCCGACAGGCTTATCGTAGTTGCACGTAGCCACGGTAAACCACGAGAGACGGAAGGACTGAGTCTATTTATAGTGGACGGAAATGCCCCAGGCGTAACGCGAACGCGCACCATAATGGCCGACAGCCGGAATGCAGCCAATATCCAGCTCAGCAATGTCACCGTCACCGCGAGCAGCGTCCTCGGCGAGGTCGGAGAGGGGTGGAGCATATTGGAGCCAGTGCTGGACCGTGGCCGAGTCGCGCTGGCGGCAGAGATGATGGGGTACGCACTGGAATCCTTTGAACGCACGGTCAATTACTTGAAGGAACGTGAACAGTTTGGCGTGCTCATCGGCACATTCCAGTCGCTGCAACACCGAGCGGCCCACATACAATCCGAATTGGAGCTGAGCCGTTCGGTACTGTTGCAGGCACTATCCAGCGTGGATGATTCTCCTGAGGACCTGCCAGTTATGGCCAGTCTCGCCAAGTCACGCCTGAACGAGCTGGTCAAACTGGTAACCAATGAAGCAGTGCAAATGCACGGCGGCATCGGCGTTACTGATGACCTGGAAATCGGATTTTTTCTGAAGCGAGCACGCAGTGCCATGCAGATATTCGGAGATACCGGTTACCACAAGGATCGCTACGCAACACTCAACGGCTACTGAGAAACAGAGGTAATACAATGGACCACAGCAAAATGATCGACATGGTGCACAAGTACGTGGAAGCGTTCGACAAGCAGGACATCGGCATTATCAGAGACATCTATGCTGACGACGCCTGCGTGGAAGATCCCGTGGGCACTGATACGCACAACGGAATCGATGCAATCTGTGACTTCTACAACAATGCCCTTAGCTCAGGCGCAAAATTGGAACTCAGTGGTCAACCCCGCTGTGCCGGCAGCGCAGTCGCTTTTCCTTTTCAGGTCAAGATGCCCGGAATTGCGATCGATATTATCGATGTATTTGAATTTAATGAGCAAGGCAAGGTCAACAGCATGAAGGCCTACTGGAGCGACGACAATATGCAAGCTGATGACTAGCATCTCAGGCACTCACGGCGGCGCGGTTCAACCGATAGAATTTGGAAAAAAAACAGCTTTTCGACTATTTATCGCAAGCGATACAGTGGCATTGGTGCAACTGATTAAGAGGAGCGATTATTAACGCGACAAGGTGAGCGTCCCTGTGCGGGTACTTTGTGTAAATTCTCGTTATACTGTAAAAAAGCAGAGACACACTTTGATACGTCAATGCTATGAGTAACGGTCATCGCTACCTCGTCAAAACGGCTTGCTTCACCCTATTTTTCCTGGGGCTTCTGGCTGCGTTTAACGCCGCTATCGACCCCTATCAACTCTTTCATACTCCAGCCATCGCGGGTCTAAACGACAAGAAGACCGATATATTTTTTCAATTAGCCGTCACCAAACCCTATCAATTTTACGCCGGCGACAATGCCAATGTTGTGCTAGGCTCCTCAAGAGCTGGCAGAGCAATTGACCCCAACCATCCATTGCTTAGTGAACGAAGGTTTTATAACTACGCCACTCCCGGCGGCACTCCCGAGCATGATTACCTCAAGCTGCGATCCACCATCGCGTCCAAGCCAGTGAAGCACATCTATTACTTCGTTGATTTCTTCACCTTTAACACCTACTACGACCTGCCCTCCAGCGTGACTGAGGCATTTCGCAGGCGCACTGCCTATGGCACTGTTCGATTTATACAGCAGTTTGTGGAGGATCTCAGTGCAAGCTTACTCGGCTACTACGCTACCCGAGACAGTGTCCGCACAATGCGCAAGCAATCTGCTGCAGCATCCGGGGCCATTCCTTTCACGACACTCCTCCCTGACGGACGCTGGGATCTATCTTCTGCCAATGACAGGCGATCAGAACAGGCCTTTACCCAAGCGGAAAACGGATATTTACGTCAAAACTGGTTTCTACCGGCCGATGGCAGATTCTCACTGCACGAAAGACCATCAGCGCCCAACCGATCCTTTTCCTATTTCAAAGCAACGCTAGAAATGGCTCAGAAACACAATCTGAATATGACCATCGTGATATTACCTGTTCACGCCCGCCTACTGGAGAATCTCGATAATGTCGGCCTGTGGCCTAATTTTGAATACTGGAAACGCCAACTAGTCACTATCAACGAACAGATCGCCACTGATCAGGGCACCAAGCCTTTCCCTTTGTGGGATTTCAACGACTACAGCGAGGTCAGTACAGAACCGGTTAACGATGAGGTCTTGCCCCAGTGGTTTTATGACTCAGCCCACCCCCACGTCAATACGGGGAACCGGATCCTGGATATAATATCCGGACAGCAAGTCGATGATTTTGGCAATCAGTTAACTTCAAATAATGTAGATAATTGGTTAGCACTTCAACGTAGTAATCGCGAGGGCTATAGAGCAGCCAACCGGTCTCTGACGGACGGCATACAGCGCCGAGTGGCGAAATTCAGGAAACGCAATCAGCGCTATATTGAAGCGCCGCCACAAACGGCGCCTTAAAATTATTTCATGGCGACTAAAACTGGAAGTAAATAAACTCGCTGGCACCAAACATTCCCACAACGGAACAAGCCAGCAATACGCCAACGAGAAGAGCCCATCGCAGCGTGGGACGCCATTGACATGCACCTTCGTAGTCAAGTAGCTTGAAAATCTGGCAGCTATTGGGCAAGTACAGGGTAAACAATAAAGCCCCGGTAAAAGTTACTACAGTCAGTGCTACAGGCGACGTAGCCGAACCCCAGAGCAAGGAGACGAGGCTTCCAAAGCCAGCATTGACGACATACGTGCCATAGCTTTTGGATAACCCACTCTCCCCCATGCCGAACATGGCTAACACCGTATTGTTTGCGACCGTTAGTTCAGGCGCACGAAAGTATACCCAGGCAATGACGACAACCAATGTTGTGAGCAGGAGACTTAACGCCTTATATAGCCAATTACTGCGCAACCCGCCTAGCCCCATTCGATCACAGAGCGACCGCCACCAGTGATTCAAGATCAGGTAACTACCGTGCAAGCCGCCCCATACGACGAATGTCCAGGCTGCACCATGCCAAAGACCTCCCAATAACATTGTCGCAAACAAGTTAACATATCGACGTGATGGCCCTTTGCGATTCCCCCCTAAAGCAAAGTAAAGGTAGTCCCTGAGAAATCTCGACAAAGTCATGTGCCAGCGACGCCAGAAATCGATAATAGAAAGGGACCGGTAAGGTGAATTGAAATTTATCGGCAATACAATACCGAACAACAGCCCCAAGCCTATTGCCATATCGGAATAGCCGGAGAAGTCAAAATAGATCTGAAAATGATAGGATAACGCGCCCACCCAAGCATCTCCAGAATAAAGCGCGCCCTCATTTGGCGAGTTGAAGAAGCGACTCGCGTAAACCGCAAAGTTATCTGCGATTACGACTTTCTTAAACAACCCCACAATCAACAAAGAGAGACCTGCTGCAAAATTAGGCGTGAAGTCAATCCGCGAAAGCATGCGGTTGATCTGCGGCATCACCTCCTTATGGTGGACAATCGGACCCGCGATCAATTGCGGGAAAAAACTGACGAAAAGGCAATAATTCATAAAGTTACGTTCGTGTGCGGCATGCCGATAGCAGTCAACCAGATAAGCAATCTGCTGAAACGTAAAAAAAGAAATTGCCAACGGCAATACTACTGACGTTACGCCAAAGGACAGATCGAAGGCGTCATTGACACTGGCGATCAAAAAGCCGCTGTACTTGAAGTAGCCCAGCAGAGACAAATTAAACGCAACCCCTGACGCGAGCAAAAGTCGGGAGGGATTCTTGACGGCCAGCCACCGACCAAAGGCGTAGTTAATAGCAATGGATGTCAACAGCAACAGCAGGTACGCTGGATTCCAATAGGCGTAAAAAAAGAACGAGGCAAGCACCAGCAGGCCGATGGAAATCTGAGCGGATAACCAACGTCTGGCAGCGTAGAACACCCCCAGAGTAAGCGGGAGAAACAGTAGTAAAAAAGCAAAGGAATTAAACAGCATAGCGTGTAATTTCAGAACAACGATTCAGCCCACGAAAACGCACAGTATAGGTGGAAATACAGACCAACTTCCGGTTAAACAGCAACGCGGCGGACGGCTTAGGACCCCTTCAAGACGGTATCCATATCGAACGATGACGCATAACGCTCTATCCACTCAATAGCCGCTTCGTCAAGGCTCATTAATCGTCCCGTGTCCTTCAAGATTTTCTTGCGATAACGGCGAATCTGCCGCACTTGCTCAAGCATACGTGCACGAAACACATCCTCGGTGGAAGCGGATATCTTTTCGCTGTGTTCAAGCACATTAGACATGATTGGCCCTATATACTGCACGCATGACTATAGATAGCAGCTAATCATGCACAATACAGCCCGTGCACCAGCTCCTTGTGAAGGAGTGCACAGAAAATTCCGTGTTCTCATAGCGGATTGTGTAAAATTACCACGCGCGGCGCGCCGTTCAGAGGCGAATATTGCACCGGGCTAAGGTCGCTGCTATTCCAGAGTCTGGATAACAATGTGTTGAATGTGTGGTTCGGCACCCAGCGTAAAAACCGCCTCGTTGTACTTTGGAGGCCCGAACTTGGCAACGGCATTATTTGACATGGCAAAAGGTTCTTTTGGGATACCAATAAAATTGGTATCCAGTTCGCCATCACCATCGGCGTCATAAAATACCGTCAATGCGTAATCATCCAGGGGAAGTTGTAACTCTGTCCGCACGAGCTCGCCATCCAGCGCATCGGCGATGGCGACTTTCTCGCTGGAAAAAACGGCGTCCTCACTCAACCAATCCTCTTCTGAATTGTATACGGCGATATACACGTCCCCCGTCGCGTCTTTCAAACCCGATAGCTCGACTATCAGTATTCCCGTCAGGTCGTCGGCAACAGTCCATTGAGAAGAAAATATTCCCAGAAAAAGATTAAGAAGAAGTGCTGTGACCAGAGTCTTTGACATGGCTATGCTCCACGTAATATCAGCGAATAGCATAGCCCATATCACGCCCGGGATCAGCCAGCGTTTTCTTAAAAGAAGAGCATTGCAGTGCTCACGCGTATACTTTTTACAGTACACTACGGTTTTACAACCCATGCGGAACATTATTAGCTATGTCACTGGGAACCTGGGATCCGAGCCTGGCGTCAAGCAACGCCGAGAATCTACTGAGCGCTGACACTCTGGATCGACTTATCGGATATGATCGCGAAAACCAGTTGCACCAGCTGGACGAACTACTCAGTAGCGACGAACAGCAGCGACTGGCAGCCCTGATGAAAGTCGATCACGAGGCTTGGCGAGGCGTTGCGGAGCCGCTGGCTGATGCCGCGGTAATTCACTTACTTCGGTTTTTCGCCGTGGCAGAAAATCTTCCTGGCTGGGAGGCGGGAGCCCAGTCCCCGGTGATACCTTTGGCGAGGGTTTTCGCAAGCGTGGCGCGCGACTGGACAAGCCGATGCTGCAGTGGCTGCGAGAGGTCAACGACAACCGCTTTCTGCCTTATGGACCGCTCTAATCGCCGGACTTCTTGTCAAAGGTTGCCATCTGCTCCGGGGTTGCGGGCGTCTGGTACTTTTTTTTCCACTCCCCATAGGGCATGCCGTAGACCCTTTCACGAGCAGCCTCGTAGTCAACACTCTGACCGGTCTCCTCCGCCGCTGCGGCTACATACCACTTGGATAGACAATTACGGCAAAACCCGGCCAGGTTCATCAGGTCGATATTCTGTACATCCTTATGCTCGTCCAGATGCTCCAGTAAACGGCGGAAAACTGCCGCATCAATTTTTTCAGTGTCGCTCATTTCAAACTCCCGTCGTATTCACTATGCCCGCACAATTCTTTGGCCGCGGTGGCAACGGAAAACTGCCCATTGCCCTCTAAATTGGCATGTACTCGCCGCCATTCACATCCAGTGCGGCTCCCGTCACAACGCTGGCGTAGTCAGACGCGAAAAATAGTGCCGCCTTGGCGCACTCACCGTCATCAGGTATTTCACCCAAGGGTATATTTTTTGCAACCTCAGCAATCAAGTCTTTCTTGTCGCGACCGGTGGATTGGGACTGCCAGTCGAAATACATCTCTACATTAGGGCCCCACATCCACCCCATGTGCACGCTATTTACGCGGATATCATACTGTCCGAGCTCTAGTGTCAGGTGTTTCGTCGCAGCGCGTAAAGCCATTTTGGAAGCGCCATAACCGCCCTGTGTTGCCATAGGCTTGTGCTCCACCATAGTCGCAATCATGACGATAGAACCGCCGGACAGCTTCATATGCGGTACACACGCCTGACTGAGGTACATTGTCCCAAAGAGATTTACATCCATTGCAGCCCGCCAGCCCGCCATATCAGCAGATTCTATAGGCTCGAAAGAGCCCGGGTTATAGGCTGAATTAAATAACACATCAATACGCCCGAACGTTTTCGCTGCCGCATCAGCAAGCGCTGTGCACTGCTTCTCGTCGGCAATATCGGTCGCCATTTTGAGCACTTTAGTGCCTAGACCCAGTGCCTTTATCTCCTGCTCTGCCGCCTCAAGCTTTGCCTCTGTGCGGGCCGCGAGCACCACCGCACTGGCGCCTTCTTTCGCAGCAAGTGTTGATAATTCCTGGCCAAGGCCCGGGCCGATCCCCGACACGATAACCACTTTGTCTTTCAGTAACATAGGATGATTCCTCAATCTGAAGCAGGATTTGAATACAGGCTGTGGGAGTAAAACAGAATAGCCGGGCTAATGATACTGTAGTGCAACCCCTTTGCGACCTACCACGTCTCGCAGCTCTTGCAGGAGTTCGTCGCTGGGTATAACTCGCCACCGCTCACCCAGCCTGATGCGGGCTGAATTACCCGCCTGGCGGTAAATCAGGGATACCGGACAGTTCCCGCCCCCCGCACCGGTCAGGGTCTCCTCGAGAAAATCGGCGAATTCTTGATCGGCATGCTCTGCACTTATCTCTATCGTCAGATCACTCACTTTGCTCTGCCGCACAGCCAGCAAACTGCGCAAACTCGCAGCCCGCATCGCCAGATTACCGGTACGCTCATCGACCGACACTCTGCCCTCTACTATTACAATGGTATCCTTGATCAAGAGCTCACGGTATTCGCTGTAGGCGTCAGAAAAAAGCGTGACCTCAATCTGGGCGCTACTGTCGTCTAGCGTCAGTACCGCCATTGTGCCGCGCCGGCTGTTCATCGTCCGCGAAGCCATAATAAGGCCTACCACGATCTGCCCGCTGCCCTGCCTGCCGGGCCCATCTGGGCTC
>CAJQQW010000119.1 GCA_905480565.1 uncultured Halioglobus sp.
CCGGCGTCAGCACGGCACCGGTGGCACAGGTCCCTGGCAGCGCGGTGAGGTCACCGTAGGGATTGTCCTGCAGGCTGGTGATGGTAATGTCGCCGGAGGGGGAGGCGTTGATCACGTCGATGGTGAACGTCACGCTGCCGCCAGGCTCCGGCGCCGAGCTGGGATTGGCGGTCTTGATCACGGTCAGCGCCGGTACCACGACGGTGTCGGTGAGCTCCACCTGCGCCCGGGCAATAGTCCTGACCTCATTACCGTCATCGTCTTCCCCGATAACCAGGATCGAATCGACCTGGAAATCTCCGGCCGTACCGAAGAAGTCGCCGGCAAATAAACAGGTGTAAATCTCCGAGGGCGCCAAGGACTGCGGTACAGAGCAGTTGCTGGATGCAATGGTCGTGAGGTCGCCATAGACATCGTCTTCCAGGGAGTTGATAACAACCGTGTCTACACTGGAGGCGTTCTGCACATCCAGGCGAAATACAAAGGTGCCACCCGGCGCGGGTCGTATTTGCGGAAATGCGCTCTTTTTCGACTCCAGGAATGCGGGTGAATCCACGATGGTTACCGTCGCGTCATCTTCCGCGGTAACCATCGTACCGCCGCTGTCGCCGGTGGCGGTGATGATGTCGGTGATAGTAGCACCCGGCACGCCCGACACTTTCTCCCTGAAGCCGCAGACGAAACTGTCGGTAGGAGCCAGGACTATATCGCGGAAGAGAGGGCAGATGATGCCCAGGCCGAAGACATCACCGTACAGGTCGTCATCGAGATCGGTGATTTGTATGTCTTCGTTATCGGAGGTATTGGTCACCTCAACCAAATAAAACACGAATCCGCCCGGCTCCCGGATATTACTGGGATAGGCGAACTTGACCACACTGAGACTGGGCGGAGTGGGCACGGACGCATCGATGATCGTGACCACGGCGCTATCTCTACCGGAGACCACTGCGCCGTCATCATCCTGTGCGACCGCCGTGACCGTATCGGTCTCGGTGTAGCCTGCGGGGCCTGTGACTTGAGCAGGGAAGCTGCAGGCATAGGTGGTGCCCGGCGCGATAACCTGGGGTACGGTACAGTTGCCCTGGCTGTTCAGGTCGCCGTGCACGTTATCGACCAGCGAGGTCAGCACCAGCGGGTCGGTGTCTGCTGAGGTGTTGCCTACGGAAACGAAGAAGAAAACCGTGCCGCCCGGCTCCTGCAGGATTTCCGGCGAAGCGCGCTTGGCCACCTCGAGGGTGGGGGGAGGCTCCACGACAATGGGCAGGTTATAGTCGGGCCCCAGCTGGCACTTGGAGCTCTGGTCCGGGAAAAACTGCGCCGGATCGTAGGGGTTGGCACACACATCCTGATTTGCGTTCTGGCTCCAGACAACCAGACCGTTGATATCAACATCACCATCGCCGTCCTGATCCTGACACAGCACCGAGTTCAGCGAAAACAGGCGGAAATTTTCACCATCCTGGGCAGCCACATCGCCGCAGGCATCACCCTCCAGGTCGCGAAAAGGGCCCAGACCCGCAGGGTCGGTGCCGTTGAACAGCGCATTGACATCAGTTTGTGGTGTCAGGCTGGTGAAGCTGCAACTCGCGCCAGCGATGACCTCTCCGCCGTTGTCACCGACAAAAAGCCCAATGTCGTAACGCTGGCTTGCCGTCGGCGTAAGCCCTACCAGCAGGTCAATCGCGATCGTCTCGCCGGCTGTGCATTCATCCGGGCCGTTGACGACCACCCCGGTAATCGCGAAGTCCTTGGCAGTGCAGAGTTGGCCATTGCCGAAATCGGGGGGGCAGCTGCCGGGCTGCGCCTGGGCAATGCCCGCAGTGGCTGCCAGCCATCCCAGCATTGTCGCAAGGCGCAGGTAATGAGTGAAAACAGTGGCGATCCGTGTGCACATGGGGAAGCTATGGCGTGGTAATTTTGTCGTGATGATACCACTTAGCCCCGCCAGGCGGGAGATCTGCCGGACATGTGCGAGATGCGCGCATACACCCAGAAGCGTGGTCTTCACAAGTCAAAATCTTCAACGTATCCCTGCATTCGCTCTCGCATCACACCGGCCGTTAGCCCAAAACCCTCCGGGCTATGTTCATGCCGGTGGTGAGGTGCATGGGCTGAAGCATTCAGGAATACATTAAGAGCATTTTGTGCTGTTTCATCAAAATCTATATTCAAGTCCTCGTAGATTCGGCGTATCGCATCCAGAGGGTTTGTCCTTAAATCAGCTTGTCGCACATCCGTGTAGCAGCTTTTGGGCAAACTCTGGCGAACCCGCATGGCATCTTCCAGACCTCCGGGCCAATAACCGCTGAGAATTTCTTTGCCGACCGATTGGGCATCAACTGCATCACTGAACAGTGAGCGCGTGTGGGCATACAGGCTGCAAATGGATGATAAAGATTGCGCTGGATCCCGGTGAGTAAATATAAATTTTGCGTTTGGAAACACTTCACAAATTGCTCGGAGGTGAAAGGTATGTGCGGGGTCCTTGAGAATGAAGCGCTCCCCCGAAGGCCTGAAGTGCTGGATAATTTTCAGCTGTCGCAAATAGCCCTGGTAGGCGATAGTTGCGTCCTGCGATTGCAACCACGAAACATACTCTGGCACACGATACTGAATATCAAACTGTATCGTGCGAAATTCATTCATGAACAGGGCAACACATTCCTCGGCCGACTCTGCGGTCATGGGATGGATCGCCTGGTAATTCGGCGCTATCTGATCCAGTTGTTTGAGCATTTTAACGAGTCGGTCAATCCTGTTATCCGGTCCTGTCG
>CAJQQW010000120.1 GCA_905480565.1 uncultured Halioglobus sp.
AACTTATTCTTGATCATCTGGGTGGCGAAGTAGCAGACCACACCGGCGGACAGTCCGATCACGACTGCTCCAGCGGGTCCTACCGAACCCGATGCCGGAGTGATAGTCCCGAGACCAGCAACCATACCGGTAACGATACCCAACACCGAGGGCTTGCCGTGGCGAATCCACTCCATGGCCATCCACGCAAGCGAGCCACAAGCCGCTGACAAGTGCGTCACCAGCATGGCCATAGCCGCCGTATTATCCGCCGCCAGTGCTGAACCCGCGTTAAAGCCGAACCAACCGACCCAGAGCATTCCCGCGCCAACAACCGTTATGGTCAGGTTATGGGGAGGCAAAGGCGTTGTCCCGAAACCCTTGCGGGGACCTATGACCAGGGCTGTGACCAGCGCTGCCACCCCCGCAGTGATATGGACTACAGTCCCACCGGCAAAATCCTGTAAGCCCATATTACCCAGCCAGCCACCGCCCCAAACCCAGTGGCAAACCGGCGCATACACCAGAATCAACCAAAGTGAGGAAAACAGCAGCATCGCGGAGAAACGCATACGCTCGGCAAAGGCACCTACGATCAGCGCTGGTGTGATTACAGCAAACGTCATTTGAAAGGTCGCAAAGAGGGTAGAGGGTATCGCCCCGTTCATTGAATCCATGCTCATGGCGGCAAAAAATACGTTACCAAAATCTCCGATAAATGGTCCCTGCTCCACGCCGTCACTACCAAAAGCAATAGTGTAACCAATGGCAAACCACAGCAGGGACATCAGGCAAGTCAACGCAAAGCATTGCATGAGCAGCGACAATACGTTCTTGACACGCACCAGGCCTGCATAAAACAGGGAAAGACCCGGAATGGTCATGAATAAAACCAGGGCGGTGGAGGTTAAAACCCAGGCTGTGTCAGCGCCATTGAGCTCATCGGCATTAGCACCGCCAGACGCCAGCAGGGTCATCAATAGCAATCCAAGGGAATAAGAGTGTCTAATTAATCTAGCCATGATTACAGCGCCTCCTCACCGGTCTCGCCGGTCCGTATACGAATACTCTGCTCCAGCGGCGTTACGAAAATTTTGCCGTCGCCGATCTTCCCGGTATTGGCAGAGGAACAGATCGCTTCTATTGCGGCATCAACCTGATCGTCTGCAAGACCCAGACTGATTTTGATTTTAGGTTGAAATTCAACGACATATTCGGCGCCACGATAGAGCTCGGTATGGCCTTTCTGCCTGCCATAGCCCTTGACTTCTTCTACCGTCATGCCGGTTATACCAATCTGATGCAACGCATCGCGGACGTCATCAAGCTTGAACGGCTTAATGATCGCAGTCATCATTTTCATCTGGCTTCCTCACTTCATTTTGCACACTTTTGGTGCGTATAAGGGTGTGTTCGGGGCGTTCAGGTTCTATTTTTATCCACCGTGCCATAAGGCATGGTGCATCCTGACACAATCCATTGCAAAGGTTAACAGCCACGCACTCGTAATCAGGAAAACCTTTGTATCGTTGCCCCGGTTGGCGGCACGTGACACGCGCCGCACAACGGAGTGCGAGACACTGCGGTTCTTCACAGAAACGCACCACCCTCTATACAGAGGGTGCAATGGCTCTAGCGGCATGCTATGAATATGCTTCTATCGCAAATGAAAACGGAATCCGCACATGATCCGCCCGCTGTTTCACATCGTGCTGGCCAGCACATTTTTGCACTTCGCTGCCTTCTCAGTAGCCGAGAACAAAACGACACGCAACGTGATTCTCATCATCGGGGACGGCATGGATGAGCAACAAATCACTATTGCCCGTAACTATCTCGCAGGATCAAATGGCCAGCTAATATTAGACACAATGCCGTTGCGTGCGCAGGTTCAGGTGCTCGCTATCGAAGATCGTGTTAATGGCAAACCTGTCTACGTTTCAGATTCTGCCAATACCGCTACCGCTATGGCGACTGGCGTGGTCACCAGTCGTGGTCGCATCGCAACCGCCGCTGGCACCAACAACCCCTTGACGACACTTGTTGAACTCGCTGACGAAGCGGGCTTCCGTTCGGGGTTAGTCACCACCGCAAGAGTGACCGACGCAACTCCTGCCGCATTTGCAGTACATATGAGCTCACGTCGCTGCGAGGATCCGGATACCATGACCGACGTCTCTATTTACGGCTTCGAAATCGCCGATTGTTCGGCGGAACTCAAAGCCAACGGCGGCAGCGGCTCCATCTCTGAACAATTGGTCACATCCCCGTTAGACCTGCTGCTGGGGGGTGGTCGCCAACATTTTGAAGCGACCGCCGAAGGCGAAGAGATCACAGTGGAAGCGCTTGCGGTCGACAACGGGTTTTTAGTCGTAGATCACCCACAGCAGCTGCTGCAGGCAAAACCAGGCGAAAAGCTGCTCGGCCTGTTTGCCCAAGGCAATCTGCCAGTCCGACTAAGGGGAGAGGATGGACGACAGGCGGAGGCTCCGGTACGCAGCTGGCTGAACTACCTGAACGATTATCTCGGGAGCGCCCAGTTACCTGCCCCTATGAACTGCGAGCCTAATCCGGATTTCGATGGCACAGCGACGCTGGTCCAGATGACTGAGGCCGCTCTCACTCATCTCAGTCACGATAACGATAAAGGCTTTTTCCTCATGGTGGAATCTGCCTCCATCGATAAACAGGCACATGAACGAAAGCCCTGCGGTTCCATCGGTGAGATGGCACAACTGGAAGAGGCGCTAGCCTCGGCATTGCGTTTTGCGTCGAGGAACCCCAACACGCTGATCATAGTAACTTCGGATCACTCCCAGGTGGCCCAACTGGTGCCAGACCAAAGCTTGTTCGCCGACTATCCTGTGCCCGTTTTTACACCAGGAAAGATAGCGAGAATCAAGACACCAGAAGGTTCACTCATGGCAGTAAACTACGCTACCAACGGCTTTATAATGGGGGAACACACCGGAGCGGCGGTACCGCTTTTTAGCAATATCGAGGGAGTCGGACGCATCTCACCTTTTCTGCAGCAACCGGATATTTTTCGAATCATCCGCGGATATCTTGACTTATAATAGACGCACGGGCGCGCTCACAGGTTCACCCAGCTGTTCAGGGCGCGCAGTCGAAACTGGGTTCCGCGATAAGTCAGGATGACAGAATCGGGAAGGATTTCGTCCACTTTCAAACCTGACAAGGGGCTGCCGCCCAATTTCACCGCTTTCCCGTTCAGGGTTACTGAAGACACTCCCGCCTCACTGGAATAATCGTGCTTCTGATAATAAATAGTGGGAATCTCATCTTTCGCACGTTGTGACAACGCAGTGAGAAAAGGCGCTGGATGCTCAATCAAGTTGGCGTTTTCTATCTCACGCTGCGCCCTTTCAAGCACACTCTCAATATCGATAACTTCTTCTTCCGCCGCCTCCTTGTTGAGCGATTCGTTAGATGCTGGCGCAACTGCAACCGGCGCTTGCAGCTTGTCTTTGTCTCGGTAGAGTTGTGCAATGACGGGATCTGGCGTATCCACAGGCACGATTTCGGTTTCTACAGCAGTTTTTATCTCGGCCGGCCGTGCTGCCGTCGGTTCCAAGGGCGCCACAGAACTGGTTTCGGCGTTCGCCACAGATGTGGCGGTCGCCGCTTGTCTGGCCTCAGCCCTTGCCTTTAACTCATTCGTCACCGAGGTCGCCGCACTGCCGATGTTCTGCGTCAGCGCTGCCACAGGCGCGCCATTGGCCTCACGCTCGTCTACAGCGGCATCACCTGTTAGACGCACCATTAGCAAAAGTATAACCAGGAGTGCTATAGCAAGACCCAACCAGGGCAAGTACTGTGGCAGCCTGTCAGATAAGGGCTCCACAGGATGGTGCGTACCAAGATTGGGTACCGGATCCACCTCGTCGCGTGAACGATTCAGGGCATCGAGTATTAAAGACATGCTGGTAGTCTCCTGATAGCGACACCGGGCTTCACCGGTAGACGTCCTCTGCTGGCTTCAATTGCAGCAACTCCCTTGCCTCGGCAGCGGAGACGTCTACTCCCAGTTCCGCATTCAAGCGCAACAGCGTCTGCAGGCCAACTACACCATCGTCAGCCAGCTCCTGCTCTCGCTGGAACAGACGCACACGTTGTTGCAAAGCGAAGTTGAACCGCTCGACCGCCAGCGGTTCAATCTGTCCATCCAGGCGGGCAAAAAGCGCTGCAACACGCGTAACGACATCACCCTCCTGCCCCAGCGAAAGTGACGATTGAAAGCCCTTTGGCACACGCCACAAAAATCGGTAACGCCCCGTCCAGTAGGTCGCTAGATCTGCCAGCTGCACCTCAACAACGCCATTGCGCGACAAAGCCCAGGCAGTCGTATCTGTAATACCCAATATCATGACGCCAGCGGAGAACCTGTCCTGGGTAATTACATCCAGCAACAAAGGCCTGTCCAATGACTGTATGTCGTTCCAGGTCCATGCCTCGCCCTCATAACACGCTAAGCCGGCATGAACTTGCTCTGTACAGGGCGGTTGTACCGCCGGCTCCGCCGAGTAAATAGACCAGAGCTTATCGAACACGTCCCTGGGGGGCCACATGATCTCCGCCATATCAACAGGCTCAACGAGGGAAACCTGTGCCGGTTCGGCTGACACGATTTCCGCTAG
Source organism: uncultured Halioglobus sp. (assembly GCA_905480565.1). Classification (GTDB taxonomy): domain Bacteria; phylum Pseudomonadota; class Gammaproteobacteria; order Pseudomonadales; family Halieaceae; genus Marimicrobium. The sequence continues at coordinate 4,638 of CAJQQW010000120.1, forward strand.
CGCGGTACTCCCTGAATCAACTGCTGACGGCTCGGCCCCAGCGGTCACTGCAGTAACATCTGGCCTCGTAGTTTGCACACTGGCAGCGGTTAGCTGCGTTGGCGGACTCGCTGTGTAGCTCCCTATAAACCAGCCTCCTGCCCAGATTAACAAACCCAACAGCACGATTGCGCCCACCCAACGCCAGGTGGGGTTAAATGTGTAGGCCTCGCCAAGGACTTCTCGCGCGGCCAGCTGCACCATCGCATGATCGGCGCGAGGTTTGTTACGCCCATAGGCACCTAACAGCATACGGTCACAAAGAACATTGATTACCCGCGGAATGCCGCGGGTCACCTTGTAAATTCCACGCACCACGGAGCTGCTGAAGATAACGCGCTCTGGACTCATACCCGCCACTTGTAGCCTATGGTTGATATACGCGCCAGTCTCCTCCAGATTAAGGGGTTCAAGATTGTAACGAGCGGTGATGCGTTGATTGAGTTGGCGCAACTCCGGCCGGGCCAGAATCTGCGCCAGCTCGGGCTGGCCAATCAAAATTATCTGTAACAGTTTTTCGCTATTGGTTTCCAAATTGGTAAGTAGTCTAATCTGCTCGAGTACATCAAACTCCAGATGCTGTGCCTCGTCTATCAGCAAAACGGTTTTACGATTCCGCGCGTGGTTGTCGAGCAGGAATTTATGTAAGTGGTCCGTCAGCGTTTTCAGTGTATGGTTGTTTTGATCGTACTTGATATTGAGCTCATCACACACACTGGCGAGTAATTCCATGGCATTTAAAGCCGGATTGAGAATGATCGCCGTGTCCGTATCCTGCGGAATCTGTTCCAGCAAACAACGATTAATCGTTGTCTTGCCAGTACCCACTTCCCCTGTCAGGAGAATAAATCCTCCTCCAGCTCCTACGCCATACAGCAAATGGGCCAGCGCGTCCCGGTGACGGGGGCTCATAAAGAGATAGCGCGGATTAACCGCGATAGAAAACGGGGGCTCGTTCAACCCGAAATATTGATAGTACATACCGTCGCTAGCCCCTAGCCTGTGCGTCTCAGACTCCGAGCATTATGCCCAAGGGCCGTCACCAAAGCTACCTGTCAAGCTTTCAACAAACCCACGCTCGACTCAATGAGCATCGAGGAATTCTTCCTGTATTGCGCGAGCCCTAGCATGGATCTCCGCGTCATAATCTCGGACCCAGTCGTGGGTTGTATCAAAGCCGTGTGCGGCATCCTCGAAAACACGCCAATCGACCGGTCGCCCCGCCTTCGCCATACCCCGGGCAACATCGACACAAGGCTGCGCAGGTGTTATTTGATCCTTTCCCGCCAATAGCATTAATACTGGCAATTCCGCCTGCCAACCGTCCCGGAAGCGCGCAACCAGACCGCAGTATGGATACCAGGCCACCACGCCCCGTACGCCGTCCAGGGAAGCATCCGGCGCATTCAACAGGCCTCTAGGCAGCTCTCCGTTATAGAACACGCTTTCGAGCACAGTCCAACCGCCGTG
>CAJQQW010000121.1 GCA_905480565.1 uncultured Halioglobus sp.
ACTGGTGACCCTACTGTGTAGCCGAGCTTAAACGCTGGCAAGAGCTTCGGTCGGAGCTCAAAAACCCACTACAAATGGTGACAGTTTGTGCTTACTCACCCGAAGAGCTACGCAAGGGTAAAGGCAAGCACGGGCTTGAAGCGATCATGTTGTCCGATAAGGCGTTGATTGCCACCGACGCCCTGGGTCTCCGTAACATTGGCGCGAAAAGCGCGCCCCGTCCGGTACCGGTGCCCACTTCAGTGCTTATTGATGCGCTGGGGGTTGTGCTGTGGATTGATCAGTCAGAGCATTACACCGATCGCAGTGATCGAGAGTTTGTTCTGTCCGCGCTTAAGGAACACCTTGGCATCTAGAAGAAAGGCCCTGCGGGGTACTGCCAAGTTAACTCGCCAGAATTGATAGAATCTGGTGACGAACACCTATAAACGCCACCGATTCCCACCCGATATCATTTTCTATGCTGTCTGGGTCTACTTTCGATTCAACCTCAGCCACCGCGATATTGGAGATCTACTTGCCGAGCGCGGAATCATCGTCACACGGGAATCGCTCTGCTTTTGCTGCAACAAATTCGGCTTCCTCTATGCACAGAGACTCAAGCGAAAGCATCGAGGCTATAGCGATACCTTCTGCCTTGGGGTTGAATTCGAGGAGCGAATGACCCAATTGGAACTTCTTCGTAGAGCCCAAAGTGAGGTCAATGTCCCCCGTGAAGTTGTTGACGCTTTTCATGATATTCACCGCACTGGCAATGAGGCCACCACGAATTTACGACCACCCACCGGGAAGCGCTCCGAGGGCTGCGAATCGCCTCGACACTGGCTGCAATGGGTTACTCCTGTACTTCAAAATCACCGGGCATCCAGGTTTTGTCAAACCAGGGTTGGAGTGGGCCGTACAGGCGTAAGATGCAGCTATAGCCTTTGCCGGGAATGGTTTGCACCCAGTTACCTGATTTACCTTCGGGTGGCTGAGGGCCAAACCAGACAGTATAAGAGCCATCCGCATTAGCGTCGATATCAGGACTGTTACTGTCGATGCCCCCCGATTTTTGATCCGTTTCTAAAATTGACCTGGTTTGGTTATCGTAGACCATAAAGGACCAAAAATTTTTCGCTGGTATGGGGGAGGGCAATGTCACCGAATAGGTTTTTCCACCATCTAGATATTCACCGCTTGCATCGTGGGCCGTCATTTCATACACAGAGCCTGTGCCTACTTGAGGTTTTGACATGGCCGGGGTGATCCCGGTGGCATAGTAGTGAAACATAATTCGGTCATCTAACACGCGCTCGCCGTTATTGAGAAACTCGGAGCTGCCACCGGCTAATGGAGAGTACCATTGACGCTCACCTGGATAAAAATAAACACTTTCTTTACGCGGCCTAAAAACTAAAGCGCGTGCGATGGCGCTGCCAATTGCGGCACCGTCAGCCAGTATTTTTTGCATCCGTGGAGTGGGTTCAAATGGCACCCCTTTTTTAATGCCGATGCCGGCAAACAGACCCACTAACTCTGGATTAAATGCATCGGCAGGCTCGTATTGGACTACCGCATTGAGTTCATCATAAAAGTTAATGTCGCTTGCATGTACGGTGTTGTAAAGCACGCCACTTAAATCAAAAAAGTGTTGAGTGGGTGGGTTGGCAGCATCAGCTAAATCATAAATTCGAATACTGTCTTTAAATGTCTGCACGGTTTTCTGAATATCGCCATCGACGACAAATAGTCGCATGATCAGCCAGTGTCGGTAAGTATTGCTTTTAATGACATGATACCCTTCTGGAGTCTCTTCTTCATAGTCAGGGCCAACCAATAGATACTTAAAAGCTTTGCCTTGATCTGGGCCCGTTATTCCAATATCGGTAACATGAAGAAAAAACGCGTCATCGATAAAGCCTAGCACTGCACCTGGATTTTCAATCACAACCGGCCCGTTTTTAACATCTAATTCGGCAGTTGCATAAGGTGTTGTGGTTTGGGGTGTTAACCAGATAGAGCGTGCGTCCAACAGCGCTTCGCTAATACCAATATCATTCGGTTTTAAACCAATAAATCTTTGACCTTCTAGCATCGCATAAATGGAGGCAGCGGGCATGCCATCTAAAAAGGAGTCGACGGCACGGGAAAGATCAATGTAATCGTAGGCTTTTTCGACAGTTTCGGGATTAGGCATGCCATCATTAAAATGCAATTTACCCAGTGATTGAGTATCAATTTGATCGGCAGTGATGAGCGAAGCTGGGACGTTAGCCGAATAGGTGGGTTTTGATGTGTTCTGTGAACATCCTGTTAACACAATACTGAGAATAATTGATAGATAAGATACTTTGATTAGATGCCCCATAGTTTACTCCAAGCTTTGACGCTCTTAGTTACTCGATTGCCTAAATAAATCTCGTTCAGACTATTCAGTGTAAAATGTCGAGTGCGAAGTATAGGGCAAATAAACGGCCTGTGGGGAGCCTGTTGGGGCTCAGCATTATCGGGATCTTAGGGTAAGTGCGTTTACAGAATGGAGTAGGGCAGTTGCTTGAGATTGGGGGCCAAATTTCATCGTCCTGGAAGAGTTAATTTGTCAGTACCCGTTCACAGTATGGACTAGGGTAGTTGCCTGATATTCCAGAGCTGAATTTCTGCGGAATCAAGAGCTTAACTTGGCAGTACCCCTCGGTGACTTCGTTTCAAGCTTCGGGTGTAGATAGATCCTAACTTAATGCACCAGAGGCGAATTGATTCGCGACTGACAGAGACTCTCCGCCCAGCAATAAAATCCTCGACATCGCGATGGCTGAAATTGAATCGAATATAAAGCCAGACTTCGCAGAAAATGATATCGGATGGAAGGCCGTGGCGTTTATAAATATTCGTCCACCTATTCCAGATCAACTCAGCGACTTAACGTATCAGCACCGATTGAATGACTGTGTTGCGTTGACCTGTCGAATCCGTTTCTAGAAACTACCGTTAGCTCTATGATACTGTTCAGAACGCATATTAGACCAGCGGACTATCAATAAACCCCAGGTTGCGATTTTTCTATGGGGCTGATCGGCATCACTCGAATTAAGACGGCGATACAGAGTCACATGGAAAGCACCGACATATTATTGACTATCGTGTGGGCCACCATCGGGCTTGCTGGTTTCGCAGGACTGGTGAATGCAATCGTTCTCCTCCGGGATAAGGAGTACTAAGAGTGGCCGATTCGAAGCCAGCACAGCCGATCCTGTTTTCTTCAATCGTTCATATCTATGCGCTGTGGATGTTTGCGATTTCGCAACCTTTACTCTCACTATTCGCTAACAATCCAGAATTTTTGGCGGCCAGAGGTTCGAATTCTGGAGAGATATTTTCCTTGGTTGCTGTACTTGTAGTTTTCCTGCCCGCTTGCCTCTGCCTGATTTACGCTTTTTTGCAAAGAATTAACCCGCAATCAGGCCGAGCGTGTCTTTACTTGTTGATACTAATCCTTGTGACCCTTATATGCCCGCCTATACTAAAACGGCTGCCGTTCGTTCCTGATACCTTAACAGCGTTTCTGTCTTTGGGATTGAGCGTCGTATTTCTCGCAGCTTATATCCGAATCCCCCCCGTTAAGCAGATTCTCACTATATTGGCGATAGCCTCCATAGTGTTTCCTGTTTGGTTTCTTTTGGGACCTGCGATGAAACCGCTGGTGTTTCCCGAAAATATTACCAGTCGCCAGACCACAGGAAGTGACAATCCGATAAATGTAGTACTGGTGATCCTTGACGAACTACCACTGTATTCCATACTTGATGATTCGGGGTCTATAAATTCACAGCGCTATCCGAATTTTGCAAAGTTAGCATCAGTATCAACCTGGTATCCGAAAGCTACAACTGTGTCCGACTTTACGGGCCTTGCGATACCAGCAATTCTCACCGGAAAATATCCCCCAGCGGCCGAGAGATTACCCATTTATATGCATCATCCCGATAACCTTTTTACGCTACTCGAAAAGACGCATCACATTAATGCTGTGGAAGCAGTGGGTAGCCTATGCCCCAAAAGATTGTGTAGCGGAGAGGAAGAAGATAACTGGATTCGTCTACGTGCCCTGTTATCAGACAGCTTTATCGTATACCTACACATCGTGACGCCTGAGAAGCACACGGGACATCTCCCTCCTGTAGACCAGACTTGGGAGGGGTTTGCGAGCGAACACTCTGATCTTTCCGAGCTAAAAAGTGGTCGGTTTATTTCAGAAAAAAATTTTAGGAAGGCGATTGTTCAGGAACTTAAAAAAGTCGGCCCATACCATTTTGGGCATGATCAGCAATCTCCCTTCTATCGTTTTTATAAGTCAATCGAGAATACCGATGGAGCCAGGTTTGATTACCTCCATCTCCTCCTCCCTCACTTCCCTTTCACATACTTGCCCTCTGGAAAAACGTACGATCTCAGGAAAACAAAAAGGATAGACGGGCTTGCGAAAAATCAGTGGCTTCACAAGTGGCCGGCAATCCAGGCGCAGCAGCGCTATCTTTTGCAGTTGGCATATACGGATACTCTTCTCGGAAAACTTATTGCAAAACTAAAGGAAGAAAATTTATTTGATGACTCCCTGATCGTGATTACCAGTGATCATGGCAACAGCTTTAGAGTAGAGGATAACCGCCGTGCGCTCAGCAGCTCAAATTATATGGATGTGCTCCCAATCCCCTTGTTCATAAAATATCCAGGCCAGGCAGCGTCCCGAGTCGATAGACGAAATGTTGAAAATATTGATGTCTACCCGACAATAGCTGACGTTCTCAACATTAGAGTTCCCCACGAAGTGGATGGAATATCCTTGGCTCGCGATCCAAACGAGACACAGGACTTACGAAGAAAAAAGCATGCGCGACAAATGGAAGACATGTCTCTTCAGACCTATTCTGCCGATATCGAACTTACCGGTCGCAACGAAATGATTAAAATATTCGGGCTTGGCCCAGAAGATATCTATCGTCACGGCCCCCATGCAGAAATCATAGGTAGCAGGCCTATGGACCACAGAATTATAGAACACAGCGGTATATCACTGGATATTTCCCTCAACCCGGCAATAAGTTCATATGATCCCGCGAGTGAGTTCGCACCCACTCATCTGTCCGGTACTCTGAGTGATGAAAACGCATTAGCGACACACGGCGAGCTGGAGCTGGAATTGGCTATTGTACTAAATGGTGTAATTGAGACGACTGTACGCAGTTACCGACAGAAAAAAGGCGTCGCGTTTACCGCCATGCTGCCTGAATCGGCACTCGTGTCTGGTAACAATGAAGTGAAAGTCTATGGAATAGATCAATGCGGCAAGGAGATTTGCCTGGTCGCATATACTGAGAAGAATCACTGATAAACCCCATTTGGGGTATTGGCAAGTTAACAACCAAAAATTGCTAGAATCCGCGAATGAAT
>CAJQQW010000122.1 GCA_905480565.1 uncultured Halioglobus sp.
CCGCTCAGCAGGTTGCCGAGAATCCCGGTGGCTCCTATAACCCACTCTTTATATACGGTGGTGTTGGTTTGGGTAAAACCCACTTAATGCACGCGGTGGGTAATGCGCTGCGTCAGCGTAAACCCGACGCAAAAATTGTCTACCTGCACTCTGAGCGTTTTGTGGCGGATATGGTTAAGGCATTACAGCTTAAGGCGATCGATGAGTTTAAGCAGTTTTGCCGCTCCGTGGACGCACTGCTGATTGATGATATTCAGTTCTTTGCGAAGAAAGATAGATCTCAGGAAGAGTTTTTCCATACCTTCAATGCACTGCTTGAAGGCGGACAACAGATGATCCTGACATGCGATCGTTATCCCAAGGAAATCGATGGTCTGGAAGAACGATTGAAATCCAGGTTTGGATGGGGCCTAACCGTTGCGGTCGAGCCGCCGGAACTTGAAACTCGCGTCGCCATTCTTATGAAAAAGGCAAGTGAAGCGCGGATTGATCTTCCTCCGGATGCTGCATTTTTTATTGCGCAACGCATTCGCTCCAACGTGCGGGAGCTGGAGGGTGCGCTGAAACGGATTATTGCCAGCGCCCGGTTTGTCGGTAAGCCGGTAGATATCGAATTGATAAAAGAGAGCCTTAAAGACCTGCTGGCGCTGCAGGATCGCCAGGTCAGTATGGACAATATTCAGCGCACGGCGGCTGAGTACTACAAGATCAAGGTATCGGATATGATGTCTCGCAGGCGCAGCCGGTCGGTTGCTCGCCCGCGACAGGTAGCCATGGCGTTGTCGAAGGAACTGACCAATCACAGCCTCCCGGAGATTGGTGACAGTTTTGGTGGCAGGGATCACACGACAGTGCTGCATGCCTGCCGTAAGATCAAGGAATTACGCGAGACGAATTCCGACATTCGGGAAGATTACAAGAATCTGCTTAGAACACTCACAACCTGAGCAGATTATAAAACCTGGCTTTCTAGCGCGCAGGCCAATACGGCCGCCGCCGGACAACCTACATTTGGGGAAAGGACGTCACTTATTATGAAGTTCAGTGTTTCGCGGGACAACCTGGTCAAATCTTTGAACCTCGTGGCGGGGGTTGTGGAGAGGCGGCAAACCTTGCCAATACTGGCTAACGTATTGTTAGTATTGGAAAAAAACCAGCTGTCTCTGACCGGCACGGACCTTGAGGTGCAGCTAGTAGGTCGGGTTCAGCTTGCCGAAAGCGGCGACAAAGGCGAGGTGACTGTGCCCGCGCGCAAGTTGCTGGATATTTGTAAATCGCTGCCCGAGGGGAGCGATATCAGTTTCAGCGTCAAGGACGGCAAGGCAACAATCAAGTCCGGACGCAGCCGGTTTACCCTGTCTACCTTGCCGGCGGCGGAATATCCCAATGTCGAGGACAGTATCTCGACCCACCAGATGACGCTGAAACAAGGCCAACTGAAGCGGCTGATTGACCGCACGAGTTTCGCCATGGCCCAGCAGGACGTTCGCTATTACCTCAATGGCATGTTGTTGGAGTTGGGGAAGAAGAAAGACCTTCGGGTAGTGGCTACCGATGGCCACCGCCTGGCGATGTGCACATTACGTGGAAAGGTCGCAGTGAAGGGCGAGGGTGAAAGTCAGGTTATTCTGCCTCGGAAGGGCGTGCTCGAGCTTGCTCGTCTTTTGATGGACGAAGACGAGGACATAACCATTAATATCGGCAGCAACCATTTGCGTGCCAACGCCGGAGCGTTTAGCTTCACGTCCAAGCTAGTAGATGGAAAATTCCCCGATTATCAAAGGGTTATGCCTGCCTCCCCTGATAAAATCGTCACTGGCTCGCGTCAGGAGTTGCGGCAGGCGTTCACCCGCACGGCAATCCTTTCGAACGAAAAGTATCGAGGCGTTCGCCTCAAGGTGACAAAAAATACGCTGGATATTGTGGCCAATAACCCTGAGCAGGAGGAGGCCGAGGAGACGCTATCCGTCGACTACAGTGGAGATTCACTGGAAATTGGTTTTAACGTCAGCTACTTATTGGATGTGTTGGGTGTTCTGAGTGGTGAGAAAGTAAAGCTTTCACTGGCGGACCCGAATAGCAGCGCGTTGCTCGAGGAGTCTGACGATGATGATGACGATTCATGCTATGTCGTTATGCCAATGCGTCTCTAGGGCTAAGGGCGGCGCGCATATCAGAACGCTCTCTATCGGTGATACACCAAGTGACTCAGTAGCCTGCTGACGTGGCTTTAGCAGCATTGCAGATAAGTCGCGTAAGGAACTTGCGCAAGGTCGAGCTACAGGGCTTTCAGGGCGTAAACGTGCTGCACGGACTCAATGGCAGCGGGAAAACCAGTGTTCTCGAGGCAATACACCTGTTGGGGATGGCCCGCTCCTTTCGGGGCAATAGCGTCAAATCCCTAATTACACATGGAGAGAATGACTGCACGGTCTTCGGCACGAGCGCGCGCTCGTCCCAAACGCAAGCGCTTGCCCTCGGTGTCCAGCGCACACGCGTTGGAGAGGCCCGTATCAAGGTGGGTGGCGAGCCGGTGAGAACCGTTGCCGCATTAGCGGAGCATCTGCCTTTGCAGGTGATTACCGCGGATAGTTTTGATCTCCTGACTGGCGCGCCGGGCGCTAGACGCCGTTATCTTGACTGGGGGGTGTTCCACGTGGAACAACGGTTTTTTGGCCAATGGAAACGCTTCCAGCGGTGCATAAAACAGCGCAACAACCTGCTCCGTCGTGGTAAGGTATCAGGTGGGGAGCTTGATGCCTGGACGCGGGACCTGGCCCAGACGGGCACGGCGATCAACGAATACAGAGAGGCCTATTTTGAGACGCTGCGGCCTGTTTTTAGTGCGATAATTGCGCAGTTATCACCTTCATTGGAGGGGTTAGAGCTGCGCTATCAGCGCGGGTGGGACAAGCAGTTGGGCTATGCCGAGGCGCTGGCGCAGGGCCTCACTGCCGATGAGGAGCACGGCTATACCCATACTGGCCCTCAGCGAGCAGATATAAGAGTGATGTCGGGGGCGTATGCGGCTGCGGACATACTGTCCCGGGGTCAGCAGAAGCTGGCTGTATGCGCCTTGAAGTTGTCTCAGGGCCAGATTTTGGCGCAAAAAGGGCACGGAAGCAGTACGTATTTGATCGATGATCTTCCGTCAGAGCTCGACCAGGTGCACAGTAAGCGGGTTTGTGACCTGCTTGCCACAATGGAGGCGCAGGTATTTATTACTTGTATAGATCCGCGAGAAATTCGGTCCGTGTGGCCTGAAGGCCATGATCTGGCGATGTTCCACGTGGAACAGGGTTCGGTCGGGCCTTGTTCAGACGCGCAATAATGAAAATGACGCCCGGTTGCCGGGGCACAGTATCAAGGGTAATCAATCATGAGTGAAGCGGACAATAACTACGATTCTACCAGTATCAAGGTGCTTAAAGGCCTTGATGCCGTGCGTAAGCGCCCGGGGATGTATATCGGCGATACGGACGACGGATCGGGTCTGCACCATATGGTGTTTGAACTGGTTGACAACTCGATCGACGAGGCGCTGGCAGGGCACTGCAAAACCATTAATATCGTGATTCACCCCGACGAGTCGGTTTCTGTAGCCGACGACGGCCGTGGTATTCCGACAGAAATGCACGAAGAGGGTGTTTCAGCCGCAGAAGTGATCATGACGGTACTGCACGCGGGCGGCAAGTTTGACGATAATACCTACAAAGTCTCCGGGGGACTGCATGGCGTGGGCGTTTCTGTAGTGAACGCCCTCTCGGAAGAGCTGATACTGACCATTCGTCGGGATGGCAATATGTATGAGCAGGTGTATCGGCACGGCGTGCCCAAGGCGCCACTAGCGGCGGTTGGCACCACCGATACGACAGGCACAGAGGTCCGTTTCTCGCCGTCCGCCGAGACATTTACCAATATAGAGTTTCATTTCGAGCAGTTGGCCAAGCGCCTGCGAGAGCTAGCCTTCCTTAACTCCGGAGTGTGTATCGTTCTCAAGGACGAGCGCAGCGGTAAAGAGGAAACCTACCAGTACGAAGGCGGCCTCGGGGCTTTTGTTGATTACCTGAACCAGAACAAATCTACGATCAACAACACGTTCCACTTTCAGGTCGATACCGAGGATGGAATCGGTGTTGAGGTTGCGTTGCAATGGAATGACGGGTTTCAGGAGGGGGTGTTCTGCTATACCAATAATATTCCCCAGCGAGATGGTGGAACCCATCTTGGCGGATTTCGCGCAGCCCTGACCCGGAGTCTCAACGGTTACATCGAAAAAGAGGGTTTGGGAAAAAAGGCCAAGATCAACACGACGGGGGATGATGCCCGAGAGGGCTTGATGGCGATCGTCTCGGTGAAGGTGCCTGATCCCAAGTTTTCATCACAGACCAAGGACAAGCTGGTGTCGTCAGAGGTGAAAAGTGCGGTTGAACAGGCGATGGGGGCCAAGTTCAGTGAGTATCTCATAGAGAATCCAGCCGAGGCGAAGGCTGTTGTCGGCAAGATGTTGGATGCGGCGCGTGCCCGCGAGGCTGCCCGAAAGGCGAGAGAAATGACACGGCGCAAGGGTGCGCTCGATATCGCAGGACTGCCGGGTAAGCTGGCCGACTGCCAGGAGAAAGACCCGGCGCTTTCTGAGCTTTACCTGGTAGAGGGAGATTCTGCGGGTGGGTCCGCAAAACAGGGCCGCAATCGAAAGTATCAGGCTATTTTGCCTTTGAAGGGGAAGATTCTTAACGTAGAGAAGGCCCGCTTTGACAAGATGCTGGGTTCTGCAGAAGTAGGCAACATTGTCACTGCATTGGGCTGCGGTATTGGTAAAACAGAGTTCGAGCCCGATAAGTTGCGTTATCACAGCATTATCATCATGACTGACGCGGACGTCGATGGGTCCCATATTAGAACCCTCTTGCTGACCTTTTTCTTTCGCCAGATGCGAGAGTTGGTCGAGCGAGGGCATATATTCATTGCCCAGCCTCCCCTGTATAAGATCTCCAAGGGTAAACAGCACCAGTACCTCAAGGACGATGAGGCATTAGACCAGTACCTGACGCAATCTGCGCTGGAAAACGCATCTATCTTTGTCAATCCAGACGCGCCAGCCATTGCTGGAACGGGCCTGGAAGATCTCGTCCGCCAGTACCGAGAGGTGGTCGCGACCACCGAAAGACTGAACCGCCTCTACTCCGAAATGGTGCTTTGGCAAATGGTGTATGGGGACGCCCTGACCCCGGAAGATATGGGGGACGAAGCGGCCGTCGCTCGATTCTGTGATCAACTGGGTGAGCGCTTACAAACCGTCGCAGCCAAGGGTACCAGCTACACCACCGCTGTGCGAAAGGATCAGGAGCGTCAGCTCTTCTTTCCCGTGGTTAAGCTCCTGTCCCACGGAGTGGAGACAGAAACCGAATATCACCACGAGTTTTTCTCCTCGACTGAATACCGCAGCCTGGTCGCTTTGGGCGAAACGCTAAATAATCTGATCGAGGAAGAAGGTTTTTTCCGCCGGGGGGAAAAAGTTCTCCACACTCAGAGCTTTGTCGAGGGTCTGGACTGGCTTATGGGAGAGGCCCGCCGGGGCTATAATATTCAACGCTACAAGGGGTTGGGTGAAATGAACCCGGAGCAGCTGTGGGAGACAACGATGGATCCCGAGGTGCGCCGCATGTTGAAAGTCACCATCGAGGACGCGATCGCCGCAGACCTGATGTTCACTACTCTCATGGGCGATCAGGTAGAGCCGCGCCGGGATTTTATCGAGGACAATGCATTGTCGGTAGCAAACCTCGACATCTAGCTGGCTGCTCTTGTTGGTTCTCACGATAAATAAATTGCCGGCGGCCGGTGTGCCGCCTACGACCTCGGTTATTCCGATGTACTGGGGCAGAAGATCAGCGAGGCCTATTACTCAGAGAAAGAAACAGTGTTTGGCTCCGTCTGCCACGGTGCCCTGGGCTTTATTCGGGCGCGGGATCGCGATGGCAAGTTACTGATTGCCGGTCGCAAGATGACCGGCGTCAGCGACAAGCAAGTGAAGGAACGCGGCACGGTCTCAACCCGCAGCAATCAACAGCACTTCGTCAATGACGCTTATTCCGTATCGCTATCTTCTTTTGACCCTGATTCGTCCGGGGGGATGAAGTCGATTTCCAGATTAGCCCTCTCTGTAAAATAGTCGGGTAGCTCCGCCTTGATAGCGGGCGCCAGATTTTTGAATTCGCCGACCTGCTTCACCAGGTTGCCCCGGCCACTGACCAGTTGGCCTTCTGCCTTAACGTAGGATTCAAGAGCGCGATCAAGCCCGCGTTTAACGCCCTCGAAACTTTCCAGAAAGGCGTTCAACTTCTTGAAGACTCGCTCCGCTTTCTCGGCAAGCGCTGCGGTGTGTTTATTCTGGTCCTCATAGCGCCACAACTGGCGCACAATGTTAAGGCTTGTCAGCAGGGTTGTCGGCGTAGCAACCAGTACGTTGTTTTCGATTGCCGTTTGGAATAGCAGTTCGTCCGCTTTGAGCGCCTCGACGAAGGCGGACTCAATGGGCACAAACATGAATACAATTTCGGGTGAATTGAGGCCGGGTAACTTGTAGTAGTCCTTGTTGGATAATTCCGCGATACGCTGGCCCATGGCTTTCACATGCTCCTCAAGAGCGAGCTTGCGCTCGGTGTCGTCCTCGCTGTTGATGTAGCGCGTGTAGGCCGCCAGGGAGACTTTTGAGTCGATAATGAGGTGCTTGTCCTGAGGCAGATACACCACAGCGTCTGGCCGCAGCTTGCCGTCTTCGGTCGTAATAGAGACCTCTCGCTTATAGTCTGTTCCCAGCTGCAGCCCGGATCGATCCAGAACATTTTCCAGCACCAGCTCCCCCCAGTTCCCCTGCAGCTTCTTTTGTCCGCGCAGCGCGGTGGACAGCTCGTGCGCCTCAGTTGTGATTTTCTGATTGAGCTCTTTCAGGTTCTCCAGTTCTTTTTTCAGTTCCCCTCTCTGTGTGGTTTCCCGGTGGTGAATATCCTGCACTTCTTTCTTGAATCCGTCGATGGATTGCTGGAAAGGAGCCATGATAGAAGTGAGGGAAGACTTGTTTGTCTCCTGCATTGCACGAGTCTTGGTGTCCAGAATCTCGTTGGCCAGGAGCTTGAAGTGTTTCGCCAGTTTTTCTTCCTGGGCGTTCAATTGGGCCAGCTGGCTCTCGTAGTTTTTTTCGCGCTCGTCCAGTGATGTTTTGAGCTCGGCAAATTCTGTACTCAGGCTCCGGTTCTCCCGCTGCAACTGATCGCGGCTCTCTTCCATAGCGCTCAGCCGCTGCCGCAATTCCTCGCTTCGCTTATTGCTCTCCTCCGCCTTGATCTTGAACGCCGTGGCATTTTCTGTCGCCTCTGCCAGGGCTTTGCCCTGCGCGTGAAAACGAGAAGTGTTCTCGCGCTCTTGTAAGGATCCGTCCTGCAGCTGCTTCCGAACTTCCGCCAGCTCTCTCTCCAGGCCGACCCGCTCCTCCCGGCCCGAAGCCCTGTCGCGGCTGCTCTGAGCAGCCTTCCAGATAGCGATCAGCATGGCGACAAAAAAGCAGGCCGCCATCGCGCCGGCGATGGTTAACAGGTGTTCTTCGGTTAAGATCATGGCATTTTGTCCCTCCAGTCGGCAGTGTAAATCAATACTGCCGATATATCCGCGAGGACACGTCAGGCCTGTCGTGTTTTCAGGCAGTCAGGCAGATGGGCGTTACTTCGAGGTCGCCAGCAGTGAAATATCAGCGACTCCAAGAAACAGCTGCCGCAGCTGCATCAGCAAATTGAGGCGGTTGTTGCGCTTCGCCTCGTCGTCTGTGTTAACCATCACCTGGTCAAAAAAAGCATCGACCGGATCACGAAGACTGGCCAGGCTGCTCAATGCCTCTGCGTATTTACCGTCAAGCAGGTCTTGATGACAGCTCACTTGTAATGGCTTGAGGTGTTCGGCAAGAGCTATTTCCTGTGGCGCCTGAAGTAAGTCAGCGCTTACTTCGCCAAAGGAGTGATCACTGTCAAGCTTGGCCAGGATGTTGGCGACCCGCTTGTTGGCAGCGGCGAGGGACTGCGCCTGTGGCAGTCGTGAGAAGGCAGCGACAGCCAGTACACGCTGGTGAATATCCAGAGGCCGGGACGGCTTCCGAGCGCTGACCGCCTTAAAGACCTCGGCGGGAATGTTGTCGTCCTCGTACCAGGCGCGAAAGCGCTCGATCATATAGTCGAGGACGGCTTCGGTCGTACCGGGGCTCAGCAATCCCGCGGGGTATTGCCCGGCAGCGCTTTCCAGGCAGTGGCGCAAATCCAGGTCTATTCCCTTCTCTACGATAATTCTCAGTGCGGCCAGGGATGCTCGGCGCAGGGCAAAAGGGTCTTTTGAGCCGCTGGGTGGCTGTCCAATACCAAAGATTCCTACGAGTGTATCGAGCCGGTCGGCCAGGCCCAGGCAGGCGGCGGTGGCGGACTCGGGTAGTTTGTCTCCCGCATAGCGTGGCCAGTATTGCTGGGCAATGGCGGAGGCGACCTCTGCATCCTCGCCGTCGTGCAAGGCGTAGTATGCGCCGGCGATGCCTTGCATATCGGAAAATTCCAGCACCATATCGGTACCAAGGTCTGCCTTGCAAAGCCTAGCTGCGCGCCGCGCCATGTCTGGCGAGGAACCGATTGTTTCGGCTAATTCCCCCGCGAGGCCGGTAATTCGCTCGGTCTTATCGAGTAATGTACCCAGCTTTTGCTGGAAGACAATGTTGCCCAGCGAGTCCACCCGGTTCGCCAAAGGCGTTTTTTTGTCCGTCTCAAAAAAGAAAGCGGCATCCGCGAGGCGTGGACGAATCACACGTTCGTTGCCTGCAACCACCTGAGCGGGGTCTTTGCTTTCAATGTTAGAGACAGTGATGAAGTGCGGTCGGAGCTGACCTTTTTCATCGACTACATGAAAATACTTCTGGTGCTCTTTCATCGACGACACCAGCGCCTCGGCCGGCACGTCCAGGAAGCGCTCTTCAAATGCACCGGCCAACGCGACAGGCCACTCCACTAGCCCCGTCACCTCATCCAGCAAGTCCTGGTCAATGACAGCTTTTGCAGTCAGGCTTTTCGCTGTCTCATCAACCTGCGCGCGAATAATTTCCTGCCTTCGCTCGAAGCAGGCCACGACGTGGGCATCCCAAAGGACGGTTTCATAGTCCTCGGGCTGTTCCAGTTGTATCTCCCCGCTGCTGTGGAAGCGGTGGCCCCGGGTGGTATTGCCGATAGGCAACCCGAGAACAAGGCCCTCAACAAGCGTGCCTCCCAGCAGGGCAACGACCCAATGAACCGGCCGCACAAATTCCTCCCGCCCGGCTCCCCAGCGCATACGCTTCGGAATCGGAAGCGTGTACAGGCTGTTCTGGATTATGTCCGTGAGCACATCGGCGGCGCGGGCTCCGTTCTCCGTTTTTACAATGCCCAGCCGCGCGCCCTTGGCCGTATCGATAACGGACAACTCGTCTGGCGCTACTCCCTGCTTGCGGGCGAAGCCCGCCGCCGCTGGCGTGAAATCGCCGTTGTCATCCCGTGCCTTGTCGGCGGGCGGCCCCAAAGCTTCCACGCGCTTATCGGGCGCCTGCTGCTGTAGCGTTGAGACCACTACCGCCAAGCGCCGCGGGGTAGCGAACCAGCGGACGTCACCATGGGTAAGCGCTGCCTGCTGAAGACCGGCGACAATGTTATCCCGAAAAGCCAGGCCGAGTGACTTCAGGGCGGTAGGTGGTAGTTCTTCTGTCCCTATTTCTATCAGCAGACTCTCGGTGCCCATGTCCTTACTTTGCCTCCGCCTGAATTTTCTGTTGCACCTGGTCTCTCAACGCGCTGTCCGCGAGAGGGAACCCCAAAGCGGCGCGCGTGTCAAAGTAGGACTCGGCGACCGCACGGGCCAGTGTGCGTACCCGGAGAATAAAGCGCTGTCGTTCGGTCACCGAGATAGCATGGCGTGCGTCCAGAAGATTGAACGTGTGCGACGCCGTCATGACTTGCTCGTAGGCGGGTAGCGACAGCCCCTTTTCAACCAATCGCATTGCCTCACCCTCGCAAAAATCAAAGTGCGAGAAAAGCTGTTCTGTGTTCGCTTCTTCAAAATTATAGTGCGACATTTCCACCTCGTTCTGGTGGAAGACGTCGCCGTAGGTGACCTTGCCCGCAGGGCCTTCGGACCACAGCAAATCGTAAATGCTGTCGACGCCCTGCAGGTACATCGCAATGCGCTCGATGCCGTAGGTGATTTCGCCGGTTACCGGAAAGCACTCCAGGCCGCCCGCCTGCTGGAAGTAGGTGAACTGCGTTACTTCCATACCATTCAACCAGACCTCCCAGCCCAGGCCCCACGCGCCGAGAGTGGGCGATTCCCAGTTGTCTTCTACGAATCTTACGTCGTGGACCAGTGTGTCGATGCCAAGCGCTGCGAGTGACTGCAGGTACAGTGCCTGAAAGTCCTCCGGAGAGGGTTTCATCACTACCTGGAATTGATAATAGTGTTGCAGTCTGTTGGGGTTTTCGCCGTAGCGACCATCGGTGGGCCTGCGACAGGGCTGCACATAGGCCGCGTTCCAGTTCTCCGGCCCGATGGCCCGCAGAAAAGTCGCTGGGTGGAATGTGCCTGCACCAACAGGCATGTCCAGCGGCTGCAGTACCACACAGCCCTGGTCAGCCCAGAATTGCTGGAGCCTCAATATTATCGATTGGAATGTCAGGATCGTGCTATCGCTCTGTGCCACTGCTCTGCCCGCCAGCTCGCCGCAAAAAGTGGACTATTATACCGTTAACCGCATCGGCATAATACGCGCATTCCAGGAAACTGAGCGTTAACGGGCGTGCTGTTACCGTTCCGCCTGTAAGCGCGCTATCTGATTCACGTGGCGAAAAGAGGTTTTTGGCCGATGAACATAATGATTTTTGGCAAACTGATAGGCGGGGTGCTCGGTTGGTCCAGTGCAGGCCTTGTAGGCCTGATTGTCGGCGTTGCTATAGGGCACGCATTTGATCGAGGCCTTGGTCGGGCGATGCAGTTTGGTAGCCCCGAGGGGATTGAACAGGTCAAGAAAAGCTTTTTTGAAACGACCTTTTTGCTGCTCGGCTATCTTGCCAAGGCGGATGGCAGGGTGTCGCGCTCAGAGATCGATCACACCGAACAGATATTTGTGCAAATGAGGTTGGACGCCGAGCAGCGGGAGCGCGCCATTAAGTTGTTCCAGCAGGGCACAGAGGCGGGTTTTGAATTACAGCAAGCCATCGACGCGTTCGTCGCGACCTGTGGCCACCAGAAACAGCTGCAACAGACGCTGCTTTTATTCCTTATTTCTCTGGCAAACGCAGATCAGATTATGGAGCCATCGGAACACGCAGCACTGGTTTCGATCGCCGGGAAGATGGGTTTCAGCGTAACGCAGCTCGAGCAGCTGCTCAGAATGGCTCGTGCGCAGGAGCAGTTCCACCAGCAGGGCGCCACCTCTTCCGCATCCAGTTTACAGGATGCCTACGCTGCGCTCGGTGTGGATTCTTCCGTCAGTGATAAAGAGCTCAAGCGTGAATATCGTCGTCGCATGAGCGAGAACCATCCAGACAAGTTGATCGCCAAGGGCGTCCCTGAGGACATGATTAAACTGGCGACGACTCGCTCACAGGAAATACAGGCCGCATACGAGACCATTAAAAAATCCAGGCAGTGAGAGGCGGCAGCTTTTAGATGCGCCAGAATGCCGGGGTAAAGAGCACAAGCAGGGTAAAAATCTCCAGCCTGCCCAATAACATGGCGAAACAGAGGATGGCCTTGGTTGGCTCACTGAGGTCGCCGAAGCCGTTGCTGACACCCGCAAAGCCTATGCCGAGATTATTGAGGGTTGCCGCAACAGCGGAGAACGCGGTGGTAAAGTCTAACCCTGTTAATACCAGCAGTATCAGCAGCACGATATAAGCGGACGTATAAATCGCAAAGAAACTCCACACGGCGCTCACCACGGTGGCCTCCACCCGCCGACCGCCAACCTTCAGCGGGATGACCGCTTGAGGATGCACCAGCTGTTTTAGTTCACGCATGCCCTGTTTAAAAATAAGCATCACACGCATGGCTTTGATACCACCGGTGGTGGACCCAACGCAGCCTCCCATACAGGAGAAAAAAATTGCCGTGATCGGCAGCGCGATAGGCCAGGCATTCAGGTTTTCAGTCGAGTAACCAGTGGTCGTGATAATTGACAGCACCTGGAATGTGCCGTGCAGTATGCTGTCTCTATGGCCGTGTATATCCCATGCGATAAGACAGTAAATCGTTAGAATTACGCAAACGAGAACGGCGGTGAGGTAAAACCGGGTCTCGGAGTCCCGCAGATATAGTTTGAAATCAAACCGGTTATTTAAGTCCCGCAGATACTCCTTGAGCTTGAGATAGAACCGGGTCTCGGAGTCCTGCGGAGATCCCTTTGTTTCTCGGCGGCTGAAGGCAAGAAAGTGAAGACCGAAGTTGATACTCGACACAATCATAAAAACGATCGCCACGATCAGTACCGCATCACTATCGAAAAAACCCAGACTGTCATCGTGGGTCGAGAACCCTGCAAGTGACACGGTCGAAAAAGAGTGGGCCACCGCGTCAAAGCCCGACATACCTACAGCGTAGTAGGCGGCCGCGCACGCCACCGTTAGCAGCAGGTAAACAATAAACAACGCTTTGGCGGTTTCCGTGATACGCGGGGTCAGTTTACTGTTCTTGGAGGGTCCGGGTGTTTCGGCTTTGTACAATTGCATGCCACCTACCCCCAGCATGGGCAAGATCGCGACGGCCACTACGATGATCCCGATGCCGCCCAGCCACTGCAGCAATTGTCGGTAAAACAGGATGGACCGGGGCAATTCATCGAGACCCTCAATGACGGTGGCACCCGTTGCGGTAAGGCCGGAGATTGATTCAAACACCGCATCCATGGTCGAAATGTGTAGTGCGGGAGACAGTGCAAATGGCAGCGCGCCAAACAGGCCAAGCACGGTCCAGAACAGGGAGGTGATAAGAAAACCATCTCGAATTCGAAGATCGTGGCGAGCGTTGCGTACCGGCAGCCACAGGAAGAGTCCGGAAAAAAAAGTAATCAGGATGGCGGAAATAAACCCACTGGCATTCTTCTGGCTCTCGAATAAAGCGAACACCAGAGGCACCAACTGAATCGAGCTGAACAGCATCAGCAGTATGCCAAGAATTCTGAACGTTACGGAGAAATGCATCCTAGGAAAAAAACCCGAGC
>CAJQQW010000123.1 GCA_905480565.1 uncultured Halioglobus sp.
AATCGATTAACTCCACTTTAATCACCTCGAAGGGATTCTCCACCCGTCCAGACGATGAATTTTCGTGCTCCTCTTGCCCTTGCGCGTATACACACGCTGCAAATAGTGACGTCATTACAGCCATGGGGAAAAGCCACCTCATATGATCTGCTCCTGTGTAGCATCACCCGCCCTCGGGAGGCGACAAACTATCTTAATCTCGAGTCTGGCGTGTATTTTCATTGCAAGACGTGGCGGATCGTTGATCTGCTTATATAACACATGTGAGACTCTATCCCATAGGAAGAAACAGCGGCTCGGGCTACAAGAATGGGCGCAATGTTAAGGAAAGACATACTGAACGCGGGATGCGTTTCGCTGAAGTCAGATCTCGGTGTAACAATATGTTGAAGGTAATATTCGTAACCACCCCACTGCGCTTAACGCGCGAAACAGTTGCTCACAGAGTGATAGCGTTTGTCTCTAGCGCCCTTGAACGGTAACTGGATCGAAAAAAGGTCACCCGATAGAGCATGTCCTGCCGGATGCGCTATCCTTCAGCGAGAAAATCAGCGCATGAAACAGTCTGCTCCAGGGGGTGTCCCAGTTCCTCGAATATACCCACCAGTTCTCTTGCAACCAGACAATGAGCAAAAGGCGTGGGGTGGCCGTCATTGGGTATATTCAATGCCGTAGCCGGATAGGGCTCAAAGGCGCCCTGCACGGAAAAAACCGGTATGTCATGAGCCTTACCAAATGCTTCAAACTGAGCGCCCAGTCCCGCTGACATCTCTGTCTCCACGTTATCTACAACGTAACCTTCTCGCGGCCAAAACACGATTGCGAACTCACCCCCCTCGGCTCGAACTCTATCGTTTATCCTGAGAATTCGCTCGCTATCCAACCGGACCGCACGCCTGTGAAGTACTTCATTGGAGAATTGAGGCTCCTTCGTTTCCTGCAGCGCGACTACAAGATTCTTCGCATCAAAACGCAGGGCAATTTGCTCGTACAGGCGATACACGTAAGTGCCTAGAACAGAGAAGGACTTCAGTCTGTTGAGTTTCTCCATTCGCGCTATGAAAGCCTGATGCCCCTCTTTCGTGTGTCGCTGCCGTAATAAAAAGCTTTCCCAGACTATTAGCACAACAAGTTCTGGACGCAAAACCGAGCTCAATCGCTGAAATTTGATCTCCATCTGATAGATCCCATACCCGGGATGCCCACCATTCACTGCAGTGACTTCCTCGCCGAGTGTCGCGTCGATGAGACCCACGAACGACTCCTCTTCTGTTACGCCTGACCCGAAGGTAAAGGAGTCTCCAAGAAAAAGTACCCGACGCTCTGACGCCTCTGCAAGGCTCGCTCCTCGCAGACCCAACTCATTGATTCTGACCCTTGGAGCGCGGGAACCATCAGATAAATAGATGAAGCCATCCTGATTTGGCGCGATAGCGGCCAGAACATCCTGATCAGCCTCGTAACGTAATCTCGTGTCGGGAAAAAATACGCGACACACTATTTCCCCCAAAACCAAACAGAAAAACGTCGATCCAAGTACCAACGCGCCGTTTAAAAGGAATTTACGTAACATTCAAGGCGCCGACAGAAAAAAAGCAAATTTAGCGTGGGCGCTGCCGCATTTCAAGACAATAGTTAAAAGGTGTAAAACGGCGTCCTGTTACAAATGATTAACTCGCCTGTGATCCAATGGCTTGGCGTTAGGATTACAAATTTTTCCATAACGACAACAACCCACCGCCATATCGGTGGCATCAGCGCCGATCAAGACTTGCCAGCGGCAAAAAACCGGAGCGTATGGAGGCGATGATTCAATCTGCGCTGCAATGTGTCTGAACACAGACAAGCCTGCAAGCGCAAACCCCTCAGAAAGAGCCATATATTTTTTCATAGTTCCTTGATACGCTACGTTAGACCTCAGAGATTTTAATAACATGGTTTCTACTCTCTCGCGCGTGCTTGCAGCATTTTTTGCGGCGTTTTCGATCAACGCACATTCGGAACCGTCATTCGAACCCATAGACCCAACAAAGATGGTGCTAAAAAACACCCGGGCACTGGATGACAACACCGAGTATCAGCTATATACACACCCGGTCGGTGAACCCGGGAGCAACAAGTACGTACGTCCAGATGCGCCGCCAAACGCTCCTTTCAAAACCGCCTTGATTGTGCCGCGTGATCCACCAGACGATGCAAGCCTCAGAGTCTCAGTTTACTTTGACGGATTCACTACTAACGCTAAAAGATTTCCCACCCCTGATTTTGTCAGCCCGGGTTATGCCGTCATAAAAACCCACCATGGTCATTATCCTAACCTTAAAGCGTACGCCAGTAAGTCTGGCGTCAAGCCCTATGATTGGGGAGGCTTCGCCAAAGGTGACAGTAATGGCTGGAGATTTGGTTCAGGATTCGTAAAACTCAGTGAAATTATGCCGAGCGCCATCGACTGGGATGCGGGCCTGAGGCTTGAAGGAAAGTCCTGGGGCGGCACTACTGCAATCTTGCAATCGCTGCTGATAAAAGGTCCGGCGGTCCAGTCTGCCGTCACCATTGTAAACTCAAATATACCCAATACCTTGTTTGTCAGGAAAGACACCACGCCGGGTGACAACATAGACCAGAATGGAATGTACTACATGGATCCCAGCGCGGTGCAGTACGCCTGGGATGATCCCACCAATGTTATCACAGGAGACATCATTGCCAACGCTGACAAGTTGAAGGGCGTCTACTACGCCGTTTTCGGTAATAGCCAGGACCAGGTCACCAAATTCGACCTGGAGTTCTTTACGCTCTTTTGTGAGGCTAAGAAGATTGCTTGCATGGGAGCCTGGAGAGGCGGTGATCACAACTTCCCCGATACCGGTCTGGTAGAAAGTCGTGATAGATCATCATCTGTTGGACTGCCAGCCTTTATGTCGTCGCCCTACGGCCCCAGCGGGCCTTTTTCAGGCCCCGACTCCGATTCCAGGCTAGATAAGATTCTGCCCGTATTCACCAACAGTACGGCCAATTTTTTCAGCAGTACGCCTGGCAAACCGGGTTTCGTTCGCGGGCATTACAATCTCGGGTTGGAGTGGAACAGCTCAACCCAGCCTACTCCCACTGCAAATAAGCTGACATTGCCCATTCGATATCGTAAACATACCGGTTTCGGCACGGGCTCACGCTACGCCTGGGGCGAGGAGCGCGGCCCGGATAAAAACAAAGCGAACTGGATACCCGATCAACCCGACAGTGCGACTTTTGATCTAACACTACGAAGAACAGGCGATTTCAGTTTGCCTTTAGGCAAGGAGGTTTGCTACACCCTCCCCGCTCAGGGTAAGAACCCCAAGCAGTCGGGGTCAGCGACTGTCACAGTTGCAGATGAAATCACGATTACTGCGCTGACACTGGATACGTCTACTACCTATAGTGATTTTGAGCTGAACGCAAAAACCTCCAGTTGCATGGAGTAATTTACCAAGCTCGTCGAT
>CAJQQW010000124.1 GCA_905480565.1 uncultured Halioglobus sp.
AGGCTGGAATACTATGGAATTCAAGGATTACTACGAGGTGCTGGGTGTCGTACCGGAGGCCGATGCAAAGACGATCAAGTCAGCCTACCGGAAACTCGCTCGAGAGTATCACCCCGACGTGAGCGAGCGTGAGGGCGCGGAAGACCGCTTCAAGGAAATATCCGAGGCCTACGAAGTGCTCAAGGATGCTGGCAAGCGCGCTGAGTATGATCAATTACGGGAGTATGGCGGTGATGGCGGTTTTCGGCCGCCCCCCGGGTGGCAGGCGGGTCCGCAGCAATCTGACAGTGGCGAATTTCAGGGAGGATTTTCAGATTTTTTCGAGTCTGCGTTCGGACAGGCAGGCCATAGTTCGCGACAGGGCTTTTCGCGGCAGCACTTCAGCGAGCGAGGCGAGGATATAGAGTTTCGACTTGCCGTTTTCCTCGAGGAGGCCCTGCATGGTGAGGCGCGCACTATCCAGTACGAAGTCCCGTTTTTTACCGATCAGGGGAACCTGGCTCGGCAGAGCAAGACGCTCAAGGTCAAGATACCTCCGGGAGTGACTGACGGTGAGCGAATTAGACTCAAAGGTCAGGGCGCGCCCGGCATTGGCGATGCGCCTTCGGGAGATTTGTACCTTAATATTCAACTGGCGGAGCATCCGCTCTATGCGGTGGAGGGTGCTGACCTCTCTATTACGGTGCCTCTGGCACCTTGGGAAGCGGCACTGGGCGCGACGGTTACGGTGCCAACACTGGATGGCGCCATCCGCTTGAGTATTCCTGCGCATAGCCAGACCGGCAGGAAGCTGAAAATTCGCGGTAAGGGGTTGGGTCGGGAGGATAATCAAGGGGATCTGTACGCTATATTATCCGTGATCATGCCGGAAGCAGATGAGGACTGCGATGAGCTTTGGCGGCAGCTTGGCGAGCGCTCCACTTTTGAGCCGCGCAGGCAGTGGGAGAATAAGCAATGAGTGAATATAATATCAGTATGACCGTTGTTGAGGTTTGCCAGTGCGCACGGTTGCCCCTTGACGCGTTGGTCGAGATTGTCGAGACCGGTATCGTCGAACCAAAGGGCAGTAGTCCGCAGGAGTGGTTGTTCGACAGCCAGATGGTGGTAGTTATCCAAAAAGCTCACCGGATGCAGCGGGATCTTGAAACAGACTGGAATGGGGTCGCACTTGCCCTGGCGCTGCTGGAGGAGCTGCGCTCGGTGCGCGCGGAGAACGATCGCTTGCGGCGTCTAACGTTCACAGCTAAATGAGTGCGGCGCAGCGCCTTGTCCGGAGTCTGGAGCGCGAAAAGGTAACGCGGATTCGTAGCGGGCGTGTGCACTATGATAATGTATAAAACAGGTTAGCAATCGTCGCAGAGTGAAAGACGCGATGATTAGTCCTTTTGATTTCTAACGATTCCGGGGTATTTGCATGGGCCACTGGCTCCCGCGACACGTTTGTTATTTCCTGCCTTTTGTTGCAGCCCTCATGGCTATCGCGCCATTGGCTGCTCAGGCTGCATCGAATGATCAGGCGCGCCGGGACTATGCCATGGCAGAGCAGGCGATGGCATTGGGGGATTGGAAAACGGTTTCGCAACTGCGGTCTGGCCTGAATGATTACCCCCTTGCGATTTATCTCGATTATTACCGCCTGACCCGAGGTCCTGAGGCAGTGTCAGCCCCGCAGGCCTTGGCCTTTCTTGAGTCCAGTGCGGGAACGCCTCTTGCGAACCGGTTTTTGGGTAAATACTTGAGCAGCGCGGGACAGGACAGGCGCTGGGAGGATCTGCTCGCAGTCAAGGCAGAGGAACCCAACAGTGTAGAGCTCAAGTGTTATTACTATCGCGCTCAACTAGCGCGTGGTAGTCGGGATATCGCCCTAGAGGGGGCGGAGCGTCTTTGGGTACACGGCAAGTCCAGACCGAAGTCTTGCGACCCGCTTTTTGATGCTTGGATGACGGCAGGTGGACTTACGGATGATATTGTCTGGACGCGACTCCTGAATACTTTCGACGCGAGGCAGCCCTCTTTGATGCGCTATGTTGGCCGTAAGGGAAGCGCTGCTCTCACCCCCTGGTCAAATACCTTGCTTGATGTTTACGCTAACCCTGAATCTGTGGCGCGGCAAAATCTACCAGCGGATGATGCCCGTTCTGCGGACGTCGCGGTGCGAGGATTGGCGTATCTTGCTCGATACAGTCCGCCCAAAGCGCAGGCCCATTGGGCAACGCTGCAGCCACGGTTGTCTTTCAGCCCAGAACAAGTGCGCACAGTTGAGTATGCTATTGCACGCCAGAGCTTGTTTGCGCGCGTTAGTCAGGATGATGATTGGCTTGCAGCGGTCCTCTCTCGACTCGAGGACGACACGCTTGTGGGCATCCGGCTTCGCCAGGCGCTTGCTGAGCAGGATTGGGATGCGCTATCGCGTTACATGGAACTGCTGTCTGCGGGTGCCATGGAGGAAAATGTCTGGCGTTACTGGCGAGCGGTATCGCAGGAGCGTGCCGGGAAAAAAGCTGCAGCAAACGCGATGTACGAACAACTTGCCGGGGAGCGCGATTACTACGGGTTTCTGGCGGCGGACCGCCTTAAACGGCCTTACGCCTTCAAGCACCAACGCCCTCGGATGGGAGTCGATTCGTCTTCTATGACGTTGCCGGCCATCGCGAGAATCGAAGAACTCAAGTTCCATGGTGACGACGCGCTAGCTCATTCCGAGTGGTACACACTGTTACAGCAAACGACTGAAGAAGCGCTTCTCATCGACCTGATGCTGCTCGCCGCCGGGAAGGGGTGGGATCGTATGGCGATCGATGCTGCGACACAGGCACAGGCATGGGATGCGCTCAACCAGCGCTTTCCAACAGCATACAGCGATATCTTCGAGCGTCATGCGACGGCGCGGAACGTCTCCGGCACAGAGTTGATGTCTATCGCCCGCCGCGAAAGTGCGTTTTATCCCAAGGCGCGCTCACCGGTTGGCGCACGTGGTCTGATGCAGATTATGCCTGCTACAGGCAAAGCCGTTGCATCGTCTATGGGCGTATCACATACGACTGCCCAGCTGTTTGATGTTGAGCATAACGTGAAGCTGGGTAGTGCTTATTACCGCCAGTTGCTGGATCGCTTCGGCGGCAATCGAGTGTTTGCGTTGGCTGGTTATAACGCAGGGCCTCACAGGGTAGACCGGTGGCGCCGTGAGTCGGCTGACACATTGCCAGTCACCCAGTGGATCGAAACGATTCCCTACCGCGAGACGCGTAACTATGTGCAAGCGGTACTCGCGTACAATGTGGTATTCCAGTATCTGCTGGGCAATACTCAAAACCTGTTTACTGTTGAGGAGCAGCGCGACCGTTACTAGCGAGTCAACGTCCGGTCGCCCCACTTAAATGCAAGACAGCCGCCCCTTACTGCTACAAAGCGATTTTCCACCCATATCGCGAGCGAAACTGGATACCCTACAGGTAAACTTGGGTTACCTGTGTAATCTGTCATGTCTGCATTGTCATGTTAATGCGGGTCCTCAGCGCACCGAGTTAATGGACAAGGCAACAGTCGACAGTGTGCTTGGATTGCTTGAGAGGGCAGGGCTGGACACGTTGGATCTGACCGGCGGCGCGCCGGAGCTGAACCCTCATTTTCGTTATTTGGTTGCAGAGGCGAGGGCGCTGGGTGTGCGCGTTATCGATCGCTGTAATCTGACGATACTGCAGGAGCCGGGACAGGAGGACCTCGCGGAGTTCCTGGCGGAAAACGAGGTGGAGATTACCGCCTCCTTGCCCTGTTATAGCGAGGACAACGTCAGCGCGCAACGCGGTAAGGGGGTTTATCAACGTAGCATCGAGGCATTACGCCGCTTGAACGAATTAGGTTACGGAGAGAACCGAGTGTTGAACCTGGTGTATAACCCGATTGGCCCGGTGTTGTCGCCACCGCAGCAGGTCCTCGAGGATGATTATCGTCGCGAGCTGGGCGAGCGATTTGATATTCGCTTTACCCGCTTGCTGACCCTCACCAACATGCCGATCAGTCGCTTTGGCGCAGTTTTGATGGCACAGCAGCAATTCACGTCATACATGGCATTGTTGCGAGATAATTTCAGTGAGGACAATCTGCACACTCTGATGTGTCGGCGAATGCTAAGCGTCGACTGGCGCGGATACCTTTACGATTGCGATTTTAACCAGATGCTGGATATGCCCTTGTTGGCGAGTGATAAGTGGCGGCATATCGACGATTTGCTCGTGGGTGGAGAGCTGGAGGGAGCGGCGATCGCGATCGGTGAGCACTGCTATGGCTGTGCAGCGGGTCAAGGAAGCAGCTGCGGTGGTGCACTGGGCGTATGAGTGAGCCGTGGGTGACCTTCGTCATTCCGGTGTTGAATGAGGCGGCTCTGATCGGTGTTCTCCTGAGCGATCTGCGGCAACGTTATCCCGGTTGCGAGTTGATCGTCGTTGACGGTGGCAGTTCAGACGGGAGCGTGGAGGTGGCGCTGCCGCTGTGCGATCAATTACTGCTTACAGAGCGGGGCCGCGCCCGCCAAATGAACCTGGGAGGGCAGGCGGCAGCTGCGCCTTACATGGCATTTCTCCATGCCGACAGTACGCCAACGGTGTCTCTCGCTGTCTTGCGTTCCTGTTTAGAATCATCTCCGTGTTGGGGCTTTTGCCGTGTCAGGCTTGACGGCAGCGGTTGGGCAATGCGGATTATCGAATGGTGCATGAACGGGCGCTCCCGGTTTACCTCCGTGGCGACAGGAGATCAAATGTTGCTGGTCCGTAACGCCGTCTTTCGTGCGACCAGTGGTTTCGCCGACATGCCTCTGATGGAGGATGTGGAGTATTGTAAGCGTCTGCGCAGGCTGGCTTCCCCTGTGATCGTCGCCGAACCCGTGATGACGTCCAGTCGCCGTTGGGAGGAGGGTGGTACCGCGGCCACGGTGGTGCGTATGTGGCTGTTAAGACTGGCTTATTGGGTGGGTGTGTCACCGGAGACTTTATGGCGTTTCTATTATGAGCGCTGATACGGCCTCGTCGCGGGTCTGCCTTATCCAATTTTCCCGGGCGCCGGTGCCGGGCCGGGTCAAGACTCGGCTGCTGCCTTATCTGTCACCGCAGCAGGCCTGTGACCTTCACTGTGAGCTGACTCAATGGACCGCTACGCAACTGGTGAATAGCGGATCGGGTGAGGTGGAGCTTTGCGTGGCCGGAGGCCTCGATTTCCCCCTGTTCGATAGCTGTCGTCAACTTGGCGTAGCCCGGCTGTCGCGGCAGCATGGGAAAGATCTGGGCGAGAGAATGTTCCACGCGCTCCATGAGCGACTGGCACATTGTGACTGCGTGATCCTGGTCGGTAGTGACTGTCCGTCGATCGATAGTGATTATCTGCGTCAGGCGGTTGTCGCTCTGCACGAGGCACCCTTGGTGCTGGGTCCCGCGCTCGACGGGGGCTACGTATTGATCGGTGCGAGATCTATTCGTGAGGCGATGTTCAAGGATATACCCTGGGGGACCAAACGGGTGCTCGCCTGTACGCGAGCCGCACTGCATCGCGAAGGGGTGGCGTTTACCGAACTGCCGGCGCTTGCTGATATCGACCGGCCAGAAGATATGCACGTGTGGGAGACCATCAAGCAGGGGGCAAGTGCACACACATCGAAATGAGCACGGATGCAGAGCGTGGGAGTCAGCGTCGCGCCGTTACAGCCCTACGCCTGCACCATGTCCTCAGTGGCCGACGTTTCCGTAAATCCACCCGCGCGCTGTTGCATCAACCAGGCAATCGCTGTGCAGTAGCTGAGATTGGTTTGTAGCTCGCTATCCGGATTGGTCAGGAATGCCCGCTGGCTTGCCAGTCCTCTCACCCTCGCAGCGAACTCCGGGTTAAAAGCGAGGTAGCGATCCCACAAGTCGCGGTGTTGGGCTGCAGTAATGCGATAAAGTCCCAAGCTCTCGTGTCGCGAGGAAAAAAGTCCGACTTCAGGAGGATTGACGGCGGTATCCACGAGAAACGCTTCTGCGGCGGGAGTCCAGGCTCCCATATACTCAAGGGTGGGTCTGATGACCTGATCTCTCAGGTGTTCTGCGGTCACGTGCATATCCTACTTCCTCGCAGGGATGACTCATCCGTCAGAGACTGCTGTGCAGTGTTATTGTTCTTTGTGGCCAGGTTATCAAGAGACGTCTAGTGGAGATGTGCTCCTGTTCGCGTCTGTTCCCAACTCACACTGTAATTTTTAACACAAATAAAAATTAAATCCAATAAAAATAGTAGGTTGTAGGTGAATATTCACAGTTATTTTGGAAAGCGGACCTAACTTATGAGCAGCGCAGTCCGTTCTAGCGGTATTGAGTAAGTGGCGAGGGGGTGAATATCTAAAAAAATAGGCTAAAATAGCCGATATTGAGGCTAAGTTCGGCAAACAGGCTAGCCGCCCGATAGTTTTACCGTGAATCCGCGAGTTTCCAGTTCCTGCTTCAATACATCCCGGCGATCGCCCTGGATTTCTACCGTATCGCCTTTCAGTGCGCCCCCGGTGCCGCATTTTTTCTTCAACTCGCTGGCCAGCGTCTGCAGTTCTGCCCCCGCAAGAGGCAAGCCCTTGATAAGGGTCACAACCTTGCC
>CAJQQW010000125.1 GCA_905480565.1 uncultured Halioglobus sp.
GGCTTTTCCTGCTCGATCACGGCACGCAGCGCGTCTCCGTCCAGCATGTTGATCACATGACAGCGATGCGCTACCTGCATTGCCGGCGCGTTTTCGTAGCGGTCTACGGCGATGACTTCAACACCGAGGCGCTGTAATTCGATGACGACTTCCTTGCCGAGTTCGCCGGCGCCGCACAGCATGACTTTGCGCGCGCTGGGGCAGAGGGGGGAGCCCAGTGTGACTGACATAATAATGTTACTCCTGGCGAGAGTTGGCGGTTTAGCCTGCGCTGCAGTGCTGGCGGCCAGGCAGATGGCTGCTAGTTGCCGGGTTTAATTCGCGTGGCGGCGAACAGCAACAGGCCGGCGACGATTACCTCGACGGCAATGGTGTCCGGCGTGAGCGCTGCGCCGTGCGCAGCCCATGCAATCAGGCGGAACGTTGCGATCAGAGCCAGCAACAGCGCGGGAGCGCACAGCCAGACCCGGTTGGCAGTGGCACTGCCGATTAGCATCATGATGCCCATCGACAGGAACATGCCCCCGACATCGCCAATCTGGGCGCTCAGGCCGATGCCTGTCATCAGGGTCATACCCAGTTGGCCCGCGGCCCCGCCGGGATCTATGGCCCAGCGCAGACCTATGACCACAAAGAGCAGGGCCGGTAACGCGATCAGTATGCGAATCCATTTATTCATAGTTCCTCCTTGGTCGACAGAGTATAACCAACCCGCTGCTATTTGTTGAACCCTGTGGCGAGCGGATTAAGGGCAGGGGTCAGCGGCGCTATGGAGAGATAGTTGCCGTCGTCGCGTATACTGCGGTCAAATGCCTGAGACGATGCGCCGTGACAGAGATAACACAAGTGGATGCGACCGGCTATGCCTGCCCGATGCCCTTGCTGATGGCCAAACGGGCCCTGAATGTTCTGCAGTCGGGTCAGCGAGTGCGGGTGTTGGCTACCGATAGGGGTTCGGTGCGGGATTTCCGGGTATTTGCTGAGCAGACCGGCCATCGATTGCTGGAAAGCGCAGAACAGGATGGCGTGTTCACCTACCTCATCGAGAAAGCCTGAGCCGCCGCGGGCCTTAATCGCTTTTGTTTGTGCGGTAAAGCCGTCAGAATGGGCGAAATCGCGCGCGGGATTACGGATTTTACATGCTGGAAATTTTCAGAAAGTGGTACAAGCGGTACCTGTCCGAGGAAGAGTCAGTCTTGCTCCTGGTGCTGCTGACTCTGTCAGTGATTCTGCTGGTGACCATCGGCGATATCCTGGCTCCCATGGTGGCCGCCATTGTGCTGGCTTACCTGGCCCAGGGCTTATCGGGTCGACTGGAACGCCTCGGTTTGCCAACGTGGCTGGGCGTGGCCGTGTCCTACCTCGTCTTTGTCGGCGCGTTTTTTGGCTTTTGCCTGGCGATCCTGCCGCTTGTGTGGCGCCAGATGCTAGGCCTTGTGGGGGAGTTACCGGGCATGTTGTCCCGGGGGCAGGCCATTCTCAGTATTCTTCCCGAGCGCTACCCGCAGGTTTTCTCGGAAGCGCAGGTCAGGGAGCTGATATCCCTGGCGCAGAGTGAGTTGGCCGGGCTGGGCCCCGCTCTGGTAACCGGGTCTCTCGCATGGATACCCTCGATCCTAACCGTTATGGTTTACCTTATACTGATCCCCTTGCTGGTGTTCTTTTTTCTCAAGGACGGACACCAAATTTTTACCTGGTTCGGTGGTTTCCTGCCAACTGAGAGGCCTCTGCTGCGCAGCATCTGGCGCGAGATGGATCAGCAGTTTGCCAACTACGCACGGGGTAAGGTGCTGGAAATTCTGATAATTGGCTCTGTCACCTACTTCGCCTTTGCATGGCTGGGCTTGCAGTACGCGGTTCTGTTGGGCGTGCTGGTGGGCGTGTCAGTTATTATTCCCTATATTGGGGCGACGCTGGTGACCCTGCCGGTGGCTCTGGTGGGATTTTTCCAATGGGGCCTGACACCGGAATTTTACTATATGCTTGTGGTCTATATGGTCATACAGGTACTGGACGGTAATGTGCTGGTACCCTTGCTGTTCTCGGAGGCCGTTAATCTGCATCCGGTGGCGATTATTCTGGCGGTGCTTTTTTTCGGCGGTATATGGGGTATGTGGGGTGTATTTTTCGCGATCCCTCTGGCCACTGTGATCAAGGCCATTATCAATGCCTGGCCTCGCGCCGAGGGTGCGGTTTCAGGAGTCGATCAGTAGGTAGATATTTGATGGAGTCACGCATGTCCCGGATCAATCCCCGGCGGAATGTACGCGCCTTTTTATACGGCATCAGCCTTGTGGCGCTCGCGGCGTGCTCGTCATTACCGCAGGGGCCTCAACCCGTAAAAAGCCCCAACGACGATTACCAATATCGACTGCTGACTCTGGATAACCAGCTGCAGGTGTTATTGATTTCCGATCCCGGCGCGCCCAAGGCGGCCGCAGCACTGGATGTGCGTATCGGCAGCGGCGATAATCCGAAGGGTCGCGCGGGCATGGCGCATTTTCTCGAGCACATGCTGTTCCTCGGCACTGACAAGTACCCTGACTCTGGCGAATACCAGCGTTTCATCGCGGAGCATGGAGGCTCTCACAACGCCTATACCAGCTTTGGTAACACCAATTACTTTTTTGATATCAATGCGGATTATCTGCCAGAGGCCCTTGACCGCTTTGCGCAGTTCTTTATCGCTCCCCGCT
>CAJQQW010000126.1 GCA_905480565.1 uncultured Halioglobus sp.
CTAAATCCATACGGCTAGCTCTACCATTCAGGACTGAGGTAAATAAAAGGAGTAAACCATGACTGCCATGACCGAAGCACTTCAAAATGATGCAGTAAACCCTTACGGACTCGAAAGTTCCCGCGCTCAGGAATTGATAGCGGCAGCTACCGCCATGGGCCCGGCGCTGCGTGAGCGCAGTGCCAGGGCCAGCCTTGATCAGCGGGTGCCTGACGAGACGGTAGCGGAGTTTCGTGAGGCTGGGTTCTTCAGGATTCTGCAGCCAGAGCAGTGGGGTGGCTACGCGATGGATCCACAGGTGTTCTACGCGGTGGGACTTGAGGTAGCGCGTTTTTGTCCATCGAGTGCATGGATTCTTGGTGTCATTGCTGTGCATAATTGGCAGCTTGCGGTTTTTGACGATCAGGCGGCCCAGGATGTGTGGGCGGACGATCCCTCGGTTCTTATCTCCTCCTCATATGCGCCAGTGGGCAAGGTCAAGGTGGTCGACGGGGGTTATCGCTTGAGTGGTCGCTGGAGCTTCTCCAGCGGCGCCGAGCACTGCAAATGGGCTTTTTTGGGGGCCGTTGTCCCCACACCCGAGGCGCCGTTTGACATGGCGAATTACCGCACTTTTCTGGTGCCTATCAGCGACTACGAGATTGTTCACAACTGGGATGTGGTGGGGCTGCAAGGCACTGGCAGTCACGACGTCGTGGTGGAGGACGCGTTTGTACCAGAATACAGGACACATAAATCGATGGATGGATTTCTCTGTGATAATCCCGGTAACGCGGTAAACACAGCGCCACTTTATCGTATGCCCTTTATGCAGGTATTCGTGCGTGCGGTATGCACTGCTACGCTGGGCGCGCTTCAGGGCGCCTTGGATGCCTTTGTAGATGTCGCCAAGACACGGCAGGTTGGTCCTAACAAGATGAAGGACGATCCTTTTGCACGGGTTATTGCGACTGAGGTCAAAACAGACTTCGAAGAGATGAAACTAACTATGCTTCGCAACTTCGATGAGATGATGGCGTGTTGTCGATCAGGTGTGCCTATCCCGATCGAAGATCGTGTGCGCTACCGCTACGATTCTGCGGTGGTGGCAGACCGTTGTCTGGCGCTGTCCAGCAAAATGCTAAAAGCGGCCGGTAGTGGCGGTATACGCCGAGATAGCGAGCTGCTGACTTTTCATCTGGACATACTTGCTAGTCAGGCTCACGTGGCAAATCACAGCAAGCCGTTCGCCATGAACATGGGTGGAGTGTTGTTCGGGGAGGAAAATCGCGACTTTGCACTCTAGCGTTGCTGGCGAGATAAGGAGGCAGTATGAAAAAAAATGGATTACTTCCGGAGGGCAGCTATGCCGAATGTGCAAATGGCTACCGCATTCACTATCTCGATGAAGGTGAGGGTGAGGTTGTCGTTTTTCTTCATGGCTCTGGCCCCGGTGCCAGTGGCTACAGTAATTTTAAAGGGAATTACCGGCATCTGATTGCCGCCGGATATCGCTGTATTATCCCTGACCACATTGGTTACGGTTTTTCTGATAAGCCCGCGGATGTAGACCATCCCCTGTCTTTTTTTGTGGAGTGCATCAAGCAGACGCTCGATGTAGCAGGTGTGGAAACATGTACCGTGGTGGGGAATTCACTGGGTGGCGCTGTCGCTCTGGGCCTGGCTCTTGACTACCCCGATCTGGTAGACAAACTGGTGCTAATGGCTCCCGGAGGCCTTAGTGAGCTCGGTGACTACCAGCAAATGCCGGGTATGCAGAAGGTGTTTTCGGTATTCGGTTCCGGTGAGCCGGTGACGCCAGCGATTATGAAGGATTTGTTCGCTACTGGCTTGATGCATAACCCGGAGCATGCCACCGATGAGCTAGTGGCGGAGCGCATGCAAATTATGGAGATCATGAATGGCCATGTCATGGCAACCATGAAGGTGCCCGTCCTTGTGGATCGCCTGCCGGAGATTGATTGCCCTGTGCTTGGATTCTGGGGTATGAATGAACAGATGATGCCAGAGAATGGCATAATGACAATGGCGAAAAATATAAAGCATCTCAAGTTGATTTTGGTGACAGAGTGCGGGCACTGGGTAATGGTTGAGCATGAGGATATGTTTAACAGGGCGTGTCTCGATTTTTTGCAGCACAGTTAGTGCCCTCTGTACTCCACTAAGGAATTTTGGTTGATGATGGATCAGAATAAAATCCGCAGGCTAGGTGATGAGCTATATGCCGCGTTGCGCAGCCAATCGACGCTTGCCCCGCTTACCGAGAGGGAAAAGGGAATCACTATCGAGGATGCATATCACATATCTCAGCGTATGGTGAGTCAGCGCGTCGAGTGTGACTCGGAGAGGATCGTCGGTAAAAAAATCGGTGTTACCAGCAAACCCGTGCAGGATATGCTCGGAGTGTTCCAGCCCGACTTTGGATTTTTAACGGATAAAATGCAGTTCGCCGATAAAGCGGTTATTCCAATTGCAGGCAATATGATTCAGCCCAGGGCCGAGGGTGAAATCGCGTTTCGCCTCAAGGCGGATCTGTCGGGTCCCGGGGTAACAGAGCAGGATGTCCTTGATGCTACCGCAACAATCATGCCCTGTTTCGAAATTGTCGATTCCCGGATTCACGATTGGAATATTAAGATACAGGATACCGTTGCAGACAACGCCTCGTGCGGTGTGTATGTGCTGGGTGAAAATGAGGTAAATCCCAGAGATTTTGATCTGCCTAGTTTGAAAATGCAGATATTCAAGAATGGGGAGTTTCATTCCGAGGGTCTCGGGAGTGCCGTGCAGGGTAACCCACTGACTGCCGTGGCATGGTTGGCCAATACGCTTGGTGAGTTCGGGATTCCGTTTAAGTCGGGTGAGCTCATCCTGTCAGGATCGTTGGCACCTCTTATCCCTGTGCAAGCGGGGGACAAGATGTCCCTGGAGATTGCAGGCGTAGGAGGGTGTAGCTGTGCGTTCTCTTAGGTATTTTGCCGTTACACGACCTTTTCACTCCGCTCATTTCAGTTAAACTTCGCATTGGTGCGCGAGAGGCTGTCTAATATGCATACGCAGCCGTATGTGTCTAATTTAAAAATATAGAGAAAAGCAATGAGTAAGAAAGTGAAAGCGGCCATCATTGGCCCCGGCAATATAGGCACTGATTTGCTGATGAAGGCTATGCGCAGTGATTTTATCGAACCTGTTTGGATGGTTGGCGTCGTCTCCGACTCGCCAGGGCTTGCTAGAGCGATGGAAATGGGCCTGAAGACAACGGCAGATGGCGTCGATGGTATGCTGCCATTCATGCGTGATGACGGGGTACAAATTTGCTTCGATGCGACTTCCGCTTATGTGCACGCGGAGAACAGTCGCAAGGTGAATGGACAGGGGGCTGTGATGATCGACCTTACCCCTGCCGCGATAGGCCCATTTTGTGTTCCCCCGGTAAATCTTGAGCAAGCGGTCGAAGCGCGCGCTATGAATGTGAATATGGTGACCTGCGGTGGACAGGCGACTATCCCCCTGGTTGCGGCAGTCAGCCAGGTGCAGCCCGTGGAGTACGGTGAAATTGTAGCTACTGTCAGCAGTAAATCTGCGGGCCCCGGTACACGTAAAAACATCGATGAATTTACTCGCACGACCGCTACCGGTATCG
This sequence comes from uncultured Halioglobus sp., assembly GCA_905480565.1. GTDB lineage: Bacteria > Pseudomonadota > Gammaproteobacteria > Pseudomonadales > Halieaceae > Marimicrobium. The sequence continues at coordinate 3,644 of CAJQQW010000126.1, forward strand.
AGAGAGTGGGCGGAGCTGAGCGGGGCAAGGCGATTATCGTCATTAATCCCGCTGAGCCGCCACTGATCATGCGTGACACGGTGCATTGTCTGACAGTAGACGAGCCCGATCAGGATGCGATAACACTGTCTGTGCACGCCATGATTGCGGAGGTGCAGAAGTATGTTCCGGGTTATACGCTCAAAAACGGACCGGTGTTCGACGGCAACAGGGTGTCTATCTATATGGAGGTGGAAGGCTTAGGCGACTTCCTGCCCAAATATGCCGGTAATCTGGATATTATGACTGCAGCAGGTCTACGCACAGGTGAAATGTACGCCGAGGAAATTCTGTCGGGCCGTTTTACTCCGGTTGCTGCTTAGATAACTCGTGCGTTGCTTGGCACGCTTTCTGATCATCCTAAATACCCCAATTCGAGATCAAAGTAATGGATTTGAACGGCAAGAAAATCACAGTGCACGACATGTGTCTTCGTGATGGAATGCACCCAAAGCAGCATCAGATTACAGTGCAGCAGATGGTCACTATTGCTGCGGCGATGGACGAGGCTGGCATTCCCCTGATCGAAGTAACCCACGGGGATGGCCTTGGAGGCGCTTCCGTAAATTACGGGTTTCCAGCCGCATCTGATGAAGAGTATCTCACGGCGGTTTGCAAAGCAGTAAAGAATGCCGGTATTTCCGCTCTGCTGCTGCCCGGTATTGGAACCGTGGACCATTTAAAAATGGCTGTGGGGTGTGGTATCTCTACGATTCGTGTAGCCACGCACTGCACAGAGGCGGATGTTTCAGAGCAGCACCTCAACATGGCTGCGCAATATCCCGAGTTGGATACAGTGGGCTTTTTGATGATGGCGCACATGATCGAGCCAGAAGAACTCATCGTGCAGCTGAAAATGATGGAAGACTTCGGCGCAAACTGTGTCTACATTACAGATAGCGCAGGATACATGCTGCCAGATGATGTGACATCACGTGTCTCCCTGGCGCGCGCAGAACTGCGTCCTGAGACCGAGCTGGGCTTCCATGGGCACCACAACCTCGCCATGGGTATTGCTAATTCACTGGCCGCAGTGGATGCCGGCGCGAACCGGATAGATGGCTCCCTCGCGGGGCTCGGTGCGGGCGCGGGCAACACGCCACTGGAGGTATTCCTTGCGGTCTGCGACAGGATGGGCGTGAAAACCGGTATCGACCTGTTTAAGGCTATGGATATAGCGGAGGACTTGATAGTGCCTCTGATGGACCATATGGTGCGTGTAGATCGAGACTCGTTGACGCTTGGTTGGGCAGGGGTCTACTCCTCTTTCCTGCTGTTTGCAAAACGCAGCGCCGAAAAGTACGGACTGTCGAGCCGGGATATTCTGGTCGAGTTGGGACGCAGGCGCACTGTTGGTGGTCAGGAAGATATGATTGAAGATCTGGCCCTGGACATGGCGAAGGAAAAAGAAAACGGCGCTCTCTAAGCGTTGGGCAAGTGCGGTGTTTTTTTCACGGTATTATGCGTGCCGGCGTTTCAGTGTGTTGTTTACTTTTTTTGCCAGCCCTCACCCGTATTGACGTAATGACCGTCGGGTGTCTTCTCAATGGCTTTCAGGCCTGCTCTGGCTTCTACCGCATTCAGGCTGATATTATTTTCCTTCGCGATGGCTGTGTAGCGCGCTTTGCGCTGCTGGTTAATGTCGGTCACGAGCGCATTGATTTTCTCAGAGGGTTCGACGGCCGCAACGTAGCCACTATTGGTTTCACCAACCAGTCCTTTGGACTTTGCTGTTCCTAAGTCCTCTGCGAAAGCGGCCGCAGAGAGCAGCGTGACAAGGGTGGCTGTTACAAAGGCTAGCCTGGTCGGACGTGGTATTGACATTGTTAAGGTCTCCTAGAAAAGTGCGCTGTCATTGGAAAAAAGGTCATCTAATTCTTCGTCGACCTTCACTCGAATTTCATGCTCGATCTTGACGTTCAGGTTTATCGTAATCGGTTCAGAGGGCGGTGCAACCTGCACGGTGGGAGAGCAAGCGATTGCCAGCGGTAGTAAAGATAAAATAACAATGGATCTCATAAGGGAGTTCTCCGTCGCGTGCGGCTCTGGGTGTTCGCTAAAGGCACACGGATAAACATCAGCGCAGGCGATTTTCAATGCTGTGGCTCAAGGTATCACTTAAGCGTAAGCTTTGTAACAATGGATCGAGGTTTTGTTCCACCATAATGTTAAACCTCACTTCCTGGCCGCCATGGTGGCCTGGGTTGCGCCCGCCCAGCGACAGACCAAGCACCAGGTTGCCCTGATCATCCAGGTCGACCTCGCTTTTTAGTGTCTCGTAACGAAAGTCACTCAATAGGTCCATTGCCAGTCCGAGTTGTTTATTATTGTGAAGGTTACGAGCTGTATCGCTGCTGTTGTAACGAATAGTCCCTCCGGGGGGCAGTGCGTTTAGATAGCCTTTGCTGACGGCCAAGCGGCCATCGCTTAAGGCGATTGGCAAAGTGCCCTGAATTGTTCCCTGTGCCTCTATATCCTGATTCTGCTGGAGAGCAACGATTTGCGCCAGTTCCCAGTTTTCAACCCGCAGAGTGGCGCTGTTAGTGTGTGCGGAAAAGTTCCAGATTGTGGGCGTTTCGAGAAGTATCTGGCCGCCGAATACGTCGGCTGAGAATGCTAGAATATCGAGCTCCGGAGATAGTGCAGGGGTTGGGCCTGTCATCGCAGCGGTGATACTCACACTGTTAACAGGAAAGCCCGCATCGACTCTATCAATATTGACTTTTAGAGGTTGGAGGCCGCGCCACTCGCTCGACCCAGTCCACTGAGTCGTGAGCGAGGCTTGCTCAACACTGTAACCGTCGTACGTTACCGAAAAGCCCTCGATGCTCAGTTGTGATATCTGTGACCATCCAGTTGGATCGTAGTCATAGGTCTGCAATGTGGTATCCAGCTGTAGTTCGCCGCTGTGTACATCAGGTATGGAAGATAGAGAAAACCAATCCCCCATTGCTGGGAGAGCCTGCGCGTTCAGTCGGGAGAGATCTCCAGAATGGAGTGTGAGCTTGTGCCCGCCTTGACCCGTGCCGAGATTTAATTCTCCGCTGATACCAAGGATGAGAGCGGATTCTGCGAGTGCGGCATCCAGTTTGTATGCGATCTCGTCAAACGGTCCTGCCTGTTCAAACGAAAAGGCGACTACCGGAGACCGCTTGTTGTCGCGTTGAATGAGCAGTTCGCCTTCGGCGTTACAGCGAACAGTAAACGCAGCACTAGTCTCTATTTCGCTGTTAAGTCGCATGGCCGTTAGCTCGACTGCGTAATCGCTTCCTACTCCCGTAATTACCGTATCGGTCATAAAAAGACCGACAAGTAATTGCCCCTGCTGGAGAGTGAGTGTGCCCTCTGTCTTTCCAGATAGCTCGTTTAGTACGGCCGGGTAACCGATAGATTCGATGTTTGCCGATAGTGCAAGAGAGGCTTCGATGCCGGTCGCTGCAATATTGGGTCTCACTAAATCAAGTTGAATGATTTCCGGATGCTTGATAAACCCAGAAAAGCTACCGTAGCCGGCGCCGGAGTGGGCAGTGGTGATAGGTAGAGCAGGCATCTTAAATTCGAGATGCAGGGTGTGAAGCCATTCCAGCAGTGCGTCTTGCTGCCAATCGCCTTCAAATGCCCAGCTCCACGGGTCATTGCGGCTGTCAAGCTTTGCCCTGAACGCCGCGATTTTTCCATTTTCGCCCGCGATGCTGAGATCAACAAGCGTTTGCTCATCGGTATCCGTAGTGATTAACCCTTTAATACTGGCGCCCGACATGACCGTCTGCACATGTAACTGCAGGGTGTTGTCATAGCGCAAAGTGCCTGCGCTGGAGAACGCGGAAGCGTTATTTTTTTGGTAGCGCAAACGCCAGGCATCAACATTGAGGGTGACCATGGGTAGCTTCGAAATAATGGTCGGAGGTTTGAATGCGGTAAGATCGAGGGTTTTGTCGGAGATCGAAGAGGTTTCCTGGCTCTTGTCCGCAATAGCAATGTCAAAAGATTTAACGCGAACTGCCTTCAGTTGTTGCCTAAGGAGCTCCTGCCATTGGTATGCAATGTCTATATCGACAAAAGACAGCGTATAGCGCATGTCGTTCCGCCTACCCTTCAACCGCAGACTATCCAGCATTAGCCGGTTTTTTTGCCAGTGTATATTCACCGGTCGGACATCTGTCACACCGTAGTCCTGCAGTAACCGGATGATAACCGATCGCATGACGCTATCGAAATTGCTGTATACGTAAATAGCCAAAGCTATGCACAAGGCGAACATAAGTAAAAGGCTGTAACGCATTAGGTTGGCCAGTGTCATGGTTTCAGTGTAATAGACGCGCGCTTAAGAGTAACTAGCTGGTTTGTCATCCCGTAGGGTTGTGTCGGCGTCCCGCTGACCATAGGCGGCGCGCTCCTTTAGTAATAATAATGCTGAGGTTGGAGGCTTCTCAGGCGACTATTTCGCTGTATGCCGCACTACAACAAACCGATAACTTATCTCGTTCTTTATTTTGGTGGAACTGCACTGATTGTCGAGGCAGCCATTGTTCGCAGTCGGCGCGCTATGTGCTGCCGGGTTGATCACTCAGCCCTTGCCAAGCTGCTGCGGACCATTTTTTTGTGCCGCTACCCTAGCGAGGCTACGCTTTTTAGAACAAGTCGCACAAGCTCGGCCTGTCTTGATACGCCCATTTTAGCAAAGATCGATTTCAGCTGCGCTCGAGCCGTATGCTGCGAAATGTGCTGCGCTTCGGATACCTGCGCGAGGCTGAGCCCTCGCGCTAGCAATGTGGCGAGATTAGCCTCTGCAGGTGTGAGCTCGAACAGCTCTCCCAAAACCTGGCGAGAGGTCGATTCCTTGAGATCCGGGTCGCTGATAAAAACAGCAGCCGATGGACTAGACTGGCCTTCGCTCCACTCCGAGAGTGGTACTGGTTTTATTACTAGGCCAAGGTCAGATCTCACCCCTGGTCGAGGAACGCGCAGTGCTCGGACCACCGATGTTTCGCCATTTTGTTGCGCTTTGATAATGGCCTCTAATGCCGATTGCAGTTCTTTATTGAATTCCCTTCCCTCGACCATTAGGCGGCCATCACGCAGGCTAAGTCCGGCACCCTGATCAAGAAGCGCTCGTCCAACTGCGTTAGTCGTGAGTAATTTTCCCTGTTCATCAAGAATGATACTGGCTACTGACAGCTGGTCGACAGCGCCCGCGTACACGTCTCGCTCTGCTGTCATACGATTGAGTCTTGCGTAGATCTCGATCGCTCTACGAAGATGCGGTGTGATAAATCCAAGAAGTTCTCGCTCGCTGCGTTTAAACCCATCCTCACTCTCGCGGCGGGAGATCCGTAAACGCGCAATCATTCCTCCCGGTTCAGCAGTATCCACACCTAGAATCCGGAACAGATTTATCGGCTTGAGATAGTGCTGGTAATAATCGGAGGAAGTAAGCTCGGTGTCCGGCAGTATGTCCTCGAGTGCGACTACCTTATCGAGGGGCAGGTTTATAAATGGATCGAGAGAAAAAAACTGCTCTCGATACGCGCTGACCTCCCAGTCGCTGGAGTCGGCTAGTCTGGACGAAGTATTATCACCCCCCTTCTCTGGCCTAATGCAATTCAGGATTACGCCCTGGTCATTATCAGTAGGAGGGCGCAGCACGAGGGAGACTACCTGTGCGTCCATGGCTTCTCTCAATGCGGGTAGGGCACTTTGCCAAGGTCGAGCCTCCAGCGCGCCTTCATATACGAGGCCGATAAGTTGGTTGTAATCAGTGTCGATATCTTTTGAGTTCATTTTTCGAGATTGGAAAGATCGTCCGTGACTTCTGCTAAAGGCTTTGGATATCCAACTCCCCAGCCCTGAATGTAGTCGACGCCAAGTTCCTCCAGTTTTGCAATTATACTGTCTGTCTCAACAGACTCGGCGATTGTTTCCTGGCCAAGAAAGTGCGCGAGATCGTTAATCGATCGAGCCATGGCATAGTCACTGCGATTCGTATCGATACTGGTAATAAAGCTGCCGTCGATTTTTACATAGTCGACCGGTAGTTCGCGTAAATAGATGTGACTGGCGAGTCCCGTGCCAAAGTCATCAATCGAGAATTTACAGCCAATGTTTCTGAATGCTCGTACAAAATCCGCTGCCTTGACCAGATTGGAAATTGTTCCCGCTTCCGTGATCTCAAAGCACAGGCGGCTTGTGCCGACTCCGAATTCCGAAATTTGGTCCAACAGATACTCCATAAAGGTGTCGTCGGTGACACTTGCACCTGAAAGATTTATTGAGAGGTGGGGTAATACCTTCTGCTCATCCATTAGTTGGCTGATCCATTTAAAAGATTCTCTAACTACCCATCGATCAATCAGGGTCATGAATCCGTACCGTTCGGCAGACTGGATAAACTCCCCCGGGGGAGACAGCGAACCATCGCTGTTAACTACTCCAAGCAATATTTCGTAATGTAATGTGGAGATTGAGCGATCACTCAAGACGGTCTGCTTTATTGGCTGTGCTCGGAGGGTAAAACGTTCTGAAGAAATTGCGTCCTCAAGATCCCGCCGCGTTCGGCTTTTTTGAATTCTATAGTCAGCGATTTTCGCGTGTTCTTCCTCGTAGGGTACGACTCTGTTGCGCCCCTGTTGCTTGGCATGTTGCATGGCTGAACGGGCCGCATTTGTTACTTCCTGAACGCTGCTACTGTGCTCGCGGATTGCCGCGACTCCAATCGATACAGTAAAGCTAACGTTTTCGCCATCGATATCGACGGAGCCAGATGAAATATCATCGCAGATTCGCGTCGCAACGCGCTGTGCGCTCTCACTGCTGTGGTCAAGTAAAAGAACTACGAATTCATCGCCTTCTAGCCGGGCGGAAGAAGATTTTTTTCCATGTAGCTGAGCCAGTAGCCTCGCGAATTCCAGTAATATCTGGTCGCCAACCACCCTGTCGTACACCTCGTTAACGAGATGAAAGTTATCAATATTTATATAAAGCACGGCGTGCTGGGAGTGCTTCATCTGGCTGTGTCGGAGAGCACGTTTTATTTGATCGTAAATCGTGTCCCGATTGATCAGTCTCGTTAGTTTATCGTGGTTGCGGTCGAAGCTCAGAGTTTTTTGCACATGCTCAAGCGTTTGGTACATGCTCTGGTCTACGACTGACAGTTTTTCAGACGACGACGGGGAGGGCGGTTGCATGCCTCGGCTGAGCTGGCGTGCCAGACGAATCGTGCTCATGTCGGAAACCTTCTGGCCGCGTTCATTGACAAAAATAAAACGGTCTTTTTCTTTACTCACCCACGCTAATTGCATGCGCTTTTTCTCGCCATCATCGTCGAGATAGTTAAGCCAGCTATTTGCCTCTAATTGCTCAACTCGTTTGACCCAGCGACGCAGTCTTGGAAGATCTTCTATTTTGGCGCGTAGATCACGCGAATCAGGAGCCGCTGCCCACTCTTTCTCGCTGAAATCGGTCAGGCCGACGTCCAGATTGCCTGCGATAATATCTCGTATTTCATCAAGCAGCTCCTCGTGAATCATGCTGATAGGCAGCGCTGTAGATATCTGTGTCCCAAGTCTCTGGAGAATGGGTTCGGCTTCCGCCAGGCGTTGCGCAATGAGTTCTTTCGCCCTAGCACCTTGCAAGCGCTGGTCAAGCCAAAGGCACAAAAGTTCCAGTGCTTTAATCTGTTCTTGCCAGCCCTCGCTCTCTTCGCCCTCCCGAACATGCGTCAGCACCAGTAGGTCACGCCAACCGTTCTCGATGAGATCGCAGAGCACTCTCGGTGCGCGAGGGGATTTTATGAACTGACCGAGAGCGAGGCGGACGGCGCGTCTGGCTTCTTCAAGTCTCTGTTGCCCTTCCTGCACGCGGATAACCCGATCGATATTCCGGGCCATGGTTCGTTCCTGCTGTTTGACCAGTAGATCAATTTGTTTGAGGGAAAATTGAAAAACGGAACTGTCACTTTCATAGTCGGCGACGATAGTGTCAACAATATGGTTGATTCTGTCTTCAAGTGCCTTGTTGGGAAAATTTGCCGATGCCGCGAGAACTGAGAGTTTGTCTATTACGGCGCGTGCGGCATGGCTGTAGTCCAGAAAGAATTTTTCATCGAGAAGGGCGAGTTTAGTCAGCGGTATCTGCAGATTTCCCAGAGATTGCTTTAGATCAGGGCTAACATCTGCCTTAGATTTGATCGTTCCAAATAGGTTGTCTACCAGATCCAGCTGGTTCAGACTCTCCGTCGTGAGACCGCTGCTATTTCGCAGTTCTCCGATCTCCGCCCTATGCTCGGCGAGATAGGCGCGGAGTGATTCGCTTTGCTGCACATCCCCACGAGCACTTGAATTGCGCTGCAAGTCCGTAAGCGCTCGGGCGATGGAGTGGGCATCGGTCAGCTTCGACTGATCGACCTCTGCACTGGGAACCGTTGCGCCGTCCCAGGTTCCGCTCAGGGCGACGCCATCGGAGAGGGAGTTGCCGTCAAGGAGACCCTCTGCCTCACGCTTGAAGTTGAGCGCGCCGATAACGGAGCTAAAAAGGTCGGTTGGGTTCGTGTCGCCCACCGCGTGGCTGAGCTGCTCGCCTAGTTGAGGATGCTGCTCATCATGTTCTGATTCCATTTCGTCACCGCGAATATTTTTTGCAGCTGAGGGTTCATCACGTGCATGGTGTTTTCGAACCGCTGTATTCCTGTGTAGCGAGGTGCGCTTGCGCTTGAGTATGGAGCCCTTAGTTGTAATTTCGATTTCAACAGTTGGATATACGCCGCGCTCGGCGAGTAATTCGTTGAGTGGCCGATAATAACCGTCTAGCTGTGAAATAAATTGTCGGCTAAAATAGTCAAATATGTCAGGCAGGGTTCGGCGAGGGACCTCAGCTTGTACTAGTGTTTGCTGGAAGGCGCGGCAAATTTGCCGCACGTGAATGGGTAGCCTGAGTTTGTCCGGCGATGCCGCCAGTAATGTTGCAAATCGCACGGTCAGTGCTTCCAGCGCAATGTCATGCAAATCCTCCCCGACTGCGACGATACGCTCAATAGCGAGAAAATCCTCGAATTCCTGCTGATTGATAATATCCAGTTCCTCATCACCGCCGATGTTGTACTGCCAGAGATGATCGCTGCCTGTATCCGGGGTAAGTTCAGAGAAAAACTGCTTCACTGTGTGCATTATTCTTTTCGTGAGATAGCCTTGTTCTTTCCTGATGATTGATGAGGTTCTTTTGATGTCTGTCTCTGCGCCATTTTTCATTGCGCGATCTTTGCAGTGGTCAGCCAGGTCTGCGAAGAACAGATTCAGCGCCCTTGATAGCTCTTTCTGGCTCTGCAGTGTCACAGTACGCAGCAACTCTGCCTGGTGTTCGAGAGTAACGGTCGGGGTAGCGTTTTGTGCCGCGTCTTCGACGAAGCGATTTTCGTTGCTTGTGCTGCCTGATCCCTGCCCGGGGGTGCTGGCCCCATGCAGCGCACAGGTGCCTGTTGATGTCTGATCTGCGGCGCGAGCCCGAGCGACGCTGACGTCTGTGATGGCATTCCTGTAGCGAGATGCGAGCTTGTGTTGAGCGCGGGTAAATTCGAGCGTGAGGCCCGTCTCAATAGTGCCCGAGATATTGACCCGCACCGGGTCCAGACTCGTACCTGCGACATCGGCCTCTGCAATAGTCAGGATGCCATAGGAGTCTGGCTCAATCGGCCTCGCTGGCTCCATGTCAGATGCGGTTAGGATATCGACATTATCCAGACGCAATCGCCCATCGAACAGCGTCGACAGCCGGCCGCTGAGCTGCACGGTATTGTCGAGGAGCAGGGCGGCGAGCAAGTGGCCATCTTTTGCCGAAGTATTGGGCATTAAACCTCTAGCGGTGCGATTTTTCGGTGCGTGCGATAGTGGCGTTCAGTTCTAGTTATTGTCAGGCCCTTGGGAGTCGCTTCGCCAGCGCCATCTGACAAGGCCGATGCACTGTTGCCAGCGGTTCAGCCATAGTCAAGGATTGGGCTTGATGATCTCTTGTAAGTATATCGCGAAGCACATGGGTTGCGACAATAGCGTTATTTTATCCAGGGATTTCTGCGCTGGAAGCGCCCATAAAGGCCGGTTTCTCACCCCCTCCGTGGACTGCGAAACTGGTGCCGCTAACGTAAGCGGCGAGGGGGGATGCCAGAAACAGGCAGGCTTTTCCGATATCGGAGGGAACCGCCATTCTTCCAAGTGGCACTGTGGCGGCTACGGCCGCCAGCCCGGCCTCATCACCGTAATGCAGGTGGGATTGCTCGGTTTCCACGAGGCCAACAACAAGAGCATTGACCCTCACCTTGGGCGCCCATTCGACCGCGAGAGAGCTGCCGAGGTTTACCAGTCCTGCTTTGGCGGCCCCGTAGGCGGCGGTGCCCGGAGACGGACGCATCGTGCTAACGCTGGCTATGTTGATGATACTTCCTCCGGACGCCTGTTCCTGCATTACCCGGTTGGCGGCCTGACTGAAATTTAACGGAGCAATCAGGTTGAGTCGAATGATGGACTCGGAAAAGCGCGGCGAGACGGTGGCAGCCTCGGCGTAGGGGGCTCCTCCCGCGTTGTTGACCAGCACGTCGAGTCGTCCGAACCGTTCCACCGCCAAAGCTATACAAGCCTCTACCTGATCAAACTCGCGGACATCACACGCCGTAAAAATGGCGCTACGACCCCCGCTGGAGGGGGGCTTTTCCGGTTCGGAACGGCCACAGATGAGTACATCGGCCCCCGCGCTCAGGAAGATCTCCGTTATCCCCTTGCCGACCCCTTTGCTGCCGCCGGTTACGATGACGGCCTTGCCTCTGAAATCTAGCGCATTATCCATAATCTGACTCCTGAAGACGGATACCAAGGGCTTTCCGCAATTGTTTGTCGCGCTTGAGATCACGCCATGATTTACATACTATGCGTGGGCTGAGCGTATCCTATCGGAATTTTCTCGACCTGGATATTTCAGGCTGACGCTCCATTGTAAGTAAGCGGGACATTTCACTACCGGTCGCAATTACTGTACCAGCAGTTCACCGGTCCTCATCGGGAAGTAAACATTATGGCAACAAACAGTTTACCCGTGCTCGCCATCCTGGGCGGTACAGGGGATTTAGGAACAGGACTGGCCCGACGCTGGGCCCAGGCGGGCTACGAGGTCATCATCGGGTCTCGTAACCAGGAAAAGGCTGATGCCGCTGTGGCGGATTTGCGTGAAGTTATGGCTGAACGCGGCGTTACTGAGCTCAGCGTGCGCTCAGCGGAAAATCTCGCGGCGGCGCAAGCCGCGGATATTGTTACGCTAACAGTGCCCTTCAGTCATCAATCCAGCACGCTGGAGTTGGTGCAGGCTGCGTTGCAGGGCAAGATTCTTATCGATGTGACGGTGCCACTGGTGCCGCCCAAGGTGGCACGCGTGCAGCTACCCGAGGGGGGCAGTGCTGGTCAAATCGCTCAGGCTTTGCTGGGCGACGATGTGAGTGTGGTGTCGGCTTTCCAGAATGTCGCAGCAGCGCATTTGCAAGAGGGCAGTGGTCTCAATTGTGATGTACTGGTCAGCGGCAACAAGAAAGACGCCAGAGAGGCAGTAATAACCTTGGTGGAGGCGGCTGGCATGCGCGGGTTCCACGCCGGAATGATCAACAATGCTGCAGCCGCCGAAGCGCTGACATCTGTGCTGATCACGATTAACAAGCGTTATGGCTGCCATGCCGGCATCAAGATAACCGGGATAGAAGATTAGCCCGCAACGGTTTAAACCGTGAGGGCATAACATGCTTATTCTTACTCTCGATATTGTGCCAGTGGGCGCTTAAAGAGGTTCCTGTGGCTGGCCGATTGGAACTCATACCCCTGCTTGGTTTTCCGCGAGTGGCACCTGGCGATGACCTTGTGGATCAGATTGTCTGCTCGCTTGAGAGCAATGATTTGTCTCTCGAGGCTGGCGACGTTCTGGTTCTAGCACAAAAGATTGTTTCCAAGGCGGAGAATCGCTACGTGCGTCTTGCCGGAGTTGCGGTGACACCCGAGGCGCAAGCACTTGCCAAACGCGCGAATAAGGATGCACGGCAGGTCCAGATTATCCTTGACGAAAGCCGTGAGGTGCTGCGGGTTCGCTCCGGGGTGATCATCGTAGAGCATCGCAATGGCTATGTGCATGCCAACGCCGGAATTGATAAATCCAACATTGTTCAGGTGAGCGGAGACCCCAGGCTGTTGTTGCTTCCCGTCGACCCTGATGCCTCGGCCAGGGCATTACGAGACGGTCTTGCAGCCCGCACTGGCCTCGCGCCACAGGTAATCATAAATGACAGCATGGGGCGTGCCTGGCGCAACGGCACTTTGGGGCTCGCCATCGGCACTGCAGGTCTGCAGCCTCTCAATAATCAGGTTGGCGAGACGGATATGTTCGGCAATGTGTTAGAGGTCACTGAGCCAGCCGTGGCGGATGAGCTAGCGGCGGCGGCGTCGTTGGTTATGGGTCAGGCGGCAGAGGCTTGCCCAGTGGTTCTGGCGAGGGGAGCGGGGCTTGCGGTGTCCGATGAAGGCTCCGCGAGTCTGCTGCGCGACCCGTCGCAAGATCTCTTTCGTTGATGACAGCCAATACAACGAAGAGACCGGTGCTTGCACTTTCGGGCGGTGTAGGTGGAGCAAAGCTGGCGCTGGGGTTAGAAGATCTGCTTCCCGCTGGCGAATTGCATGTACTGGTCAATACCGGAGACGATTTTGAACACCTTGGCTTGCACATATCCCCTGATATAGACACATTGTTGTATACCTTAGCCGGCAAGGCAAATCCAGCGCAGGGCTGGGGTCTCGAAGGTGAGAGCTGGCACATGCTGGAAGCGCTCGCTCAACTGGGCGGTGAGACCTGGTTCCAACTGGGTGACAAGGATCTTGCCACGCACCTCTGGCGGACGCATCATCTGGCCGCTGGAGATGCCTTGACGGTTGTCACCACGGAACTGGCAAGCCAGCTGGGGGTAGCCAGCAGAGTGCATCCGATGTCTGCAGACCCTGTGCGAACCACTGTCCACTGTCGCGGAGAGAGCTTGCCCTTCCAGCGTTATTTTGTGGAGAAACGTTGTCAGCCTGAGGTGACGGGTTTCAGTTTTGAAGGGATCGGTGACGCCAGCCCCAATGAAGAGGTGATGACGCTGCTTCGAAATGGGGCTTTTTCTCAGATTGTGGTATGTCCCTCAAATCCGTTTGTCAGTATCGACCCCATCCTCCAGTTGCCTAGTTTGTGGCAGGCTCTGGCGGATAATCGGGCGCCGGTTACCCTGGTATCGCCGATTGTGGCGGGTATCGCGATTAAAGGTCCCGCCGCCAAGATGATGGCGGAGTTGGGCGTACCGGTGACCGCCCTTGGGGTCCTCGCGCATTATTGTCAACATTATCCTGGGCTGGTGAATAATTTCGTAATCGACGAGAGTGACGCTACACTGGCGTCTCAAATAGACGAGCCAGGCGTAAATGTGGTTGTCACGTCAACGGTAATGAAAACCCGGGACGACAAACAGTCACTGGCTCGTGCAGTCCTTGATCTGGTAGGGGGATAGACGGTTATGGCGCAGGCATTGTTGCCGCTAAAGGACCTGGTTGAGGCCAAGTCCAGACTTGCCGGGCTGTTGCGTCCCGCAGAGCGCCGTGCCCTGGCTCAGGCGATGGCGGAGGATGTTCTGTCCTCTCTGCGCCAAAGCGACGAGGTCTCGCGAGTAGTGATGGTGTCCGATGACCCGGGAGCAAGGGCACTTTGCGCCGTTTATGGCGCAGAATGCTGGTCGGAAACATCCCTTGGGTGTCGTGGCCTTAACCCTGTCATCGACGCTGCTGCCAGCCGCATGCGTGCTGAGGCCGACGACACACTACTGGTGTTGCATGCCGATCTGCCGCTGCTGAGTGCGGCGGATATCGACGCGGTGATTCTCCGGCAGTCGCAACATGGCGGCCTCGTTATCGGTCCCGACCGGCGTGGAATCGGCACTAACCTGCTGGCATTTTCCGGGCAGGCCCTGCCCGAGTTCCGTTTTGGTGCAGACAGTTGTTCCCGACACCGGGCTGGCGCCTCCGAGACGGGAATCGCCGTGTCCCTGATTCAGCGGGTCGGTATAGAATGTGACATTGATGAACCACAGGATTTGAAATACTTAATGAGCCGTCTGTCTCCTGCAAGTAGCACTCATACAGCCCGACTACTGTGCGCCACGCAGTGGGGCGCAAGGGTCGGTATTGCTCTAGACAGTTTACCCCCTGCAGCTAGCAGTGCGCAGGGTGCAAAGCGGGAGGCTACGCCTTGAAGCCGGATTGGAAAAACCTGCGACGTGATGGGCTGCAAGGTATCGAGCTTGATGACGAACATATCTTGTCACTGGCTGATTGGCAGGATACCTCGGAACTGGTTGCACTCGCTTCCGGTCTGCGCGACCGCGGCCATGGCAATGTTATGACATACTCGCGCAAGGTATTCATCCCCCTCACGCAACTTTGCCGTGATGTGTGCCATTACTGTACGTTCGCGCAGACGCCACGAAAAATCGAGCAGGCCTATATGCCCGTAGAGGACGTCATAGCGCTGTGTCGTCAGGGTGAAGCGATGGGTTGTCAGGAAGCCCTGTTTACGCTCGGTGAGCGCCCCGAGTTGCGTTACAGTGCCGCGCGTAAAGCGCTGCAGACCATGGGCTTTAAGACCACGCTTGAATACGTACGGGAAGTCGCTGCCCGAGTGCTGTCAGACACCGGTCTGCTGCCGCACATCAATGCCGGTTGCATGGATGAGCGAGAAATAGCGATGCTGCGCCCGGTCAGTGCGTCTATGGGTATTATGCTGGAATCTGCTTCGCCTCGCCTGTGTGAGAAGGGCATGCCCCACTATGGATCGCCCGACAAACAGCCCGAACGTCGACTTAAGACGCTGGAGCTAGCGGGACAAGCCAGCGTTCCCTTCACATCGGGTATTCTCATCGGTATTGGTGAAACGCGTCTCGAACGTATCGAGTCCTTGCTGGCTTTGCGCCGGATTCATCGGCGATATGGTCACCTGCAGGAAATTATTATCCAGAACTTCAGGGCCAAGCCCGCTACGCTGATGTCCAGTGCGCCCGAGCCAGACCTGGAGGATTTGCTATGGACAATAGCGATTGCGCGATTAGTCTTCGGCGAAGCAATGAACATTCAGGCGCCGCCTAATCTCAGCCCCGGTGTCCTGCCGCAGCTTGTGGCTGCCGGTATCAACGACTGGGGCGGGGTGTCGCCACTGACGCCCGATCATGTCAATCCTGAAGCGCCTTGGCCGCATCTGGACCGACTGGCTCGTGAGACGGAGGCGGCAGGGAAGTTCCTCGAGCAGCGTCTCACCGTATATCCCGACTATGTAACTGCGCCCCAGCGTTGGCTGGATAAGAATGTCCGTGAGGGTGTCATGCGTTTGTCGGATGCCTCTGGATTTGCGCGGCGGGATGGTTGGGTGCCGGGCGAAGAGCACAGGGTGCCTGACATAGAGGCTCGTCTGTTATCGGAGCAGCCCCCTGGGGATCGGATTTCCGCGGCCATCCGCGATATTGTGTTGCGTTGCGAACGTGGTGATAGTCTGCAGGAAAGCGATGTAACACGTCTTTTCGAGGCGCGCGGTTCTGATTTTTCGCATGTCGTCGCGAGGGCGGATCAGCTGCGTCGGACCGTGCATGGTGACACGGTCAGCTATGTGGTTAATCGCAACATCAATTACACCAATGTGTGTTATTTCAAGTGTCAGTTCTGTGCCTTCTCCAAGGGCAAGTTGAGTGAGGATTTGCGCGGCAGGCCTTATGACATTTCCGCTGAAGAGCTGGCGCTGCGTGCCGCTGAGGCCTGGGAGCGCGGCGCTACAGAGGTGTGCCTTCAAGGCGGCATTCACCCGGATTACACCGGGCAGACGTATCTCGATATCCTTGAGACGGTGCAGCGCGCGGCGCCGGGCATGCACATTCACGCCTTCTCTCCGTTGGAGGTGCAGCAGGGTGCGGCGACATTGGGTATTAGTGTGCCGGCCTTTCTCAAGCGCCTGCGCAAGGCAGGTTTGAATACGCTGCCGGGAACCGCGGCAGAAGTATTGCATGACGATGTTCGCGCGCTGCTCTGCCCCGACAAGCTCAACACGGCGGAATGGCTTCAGGTGATGGAGGCTGCTCACCAGGAAGGGTTCAGGACCACCGCGACCATCATGTATGGCCATATTGATCGACCGCATCATTGGGCCAGGCACCTGTTGGAAATTCGTCGCTTGCAGCAGCGCACCGGCGGCTTCACAGAGTTCGTGCCTTTACCCTATGTTCACATGGAGGCCCCGATGTATCTCAAGGGCTTGTCGCGTCGGGGTCCCAGCTTTCGCGAGGCGGTCCTTATGCACGCCGTGGCCAGGCTGGTGTTCCACGGATTAATCGATAATATTCAGGCTTCCTGGGTCAAAATGGGGCGCGAGGGAGTAGTGGCCTGCTTGAACGCCGGTGCCAACGATCTCGGTGGTTCACTGATGAACGAAAGCATTACCCGTGCGGCTGGCTCCGGTCATGGGCAGGAATGGGAACCTTCTGATCTGGAAAGGCGGATTCTTGCGGCCGGTCGGACTCCCCTTATGCGCACGACTCTTTACGGCGAAGCGCCCGAAGAGCGCAAGGTATCCGCCTTTTCAGCCGTGCCACTCAAGCCGATTTCCTCTGCACCCGCCGCCCGTGAGCAGCGCAACAAACGATTGCTATCACCCCAACATGTTATTGCGCTTGCAGATATCACCCCCCTTCACCTGCGGCAGCGAAGCCCGGAAGCAAGTCTGTACGAGCACGTTGTCCTGATGGCTGCCTGTAACTAGAACGGCGATGACTGTGCCGGGCTCCCGTGCAAGAAATATTGACCTTGAGGCAAGCTGGTTGCAGCCGCTGGAGGGAGAGTTTGAACTACCCTACATGCAGCAATTACGTGCATTCCTCGAACAGGAAAAACGCGCGGGTAAACGCATTTTCCCAAAGGGTAATGAGTTTTTTGAGGCTTTCAGGCAAACACCTCTGTCGCGGGTTAAGGTTGTAATCCTCGGGCAGGATCCCTATCACGGTGAGGGCCAGGCCCATGGCTTGTGCTTTTCCGTCAGGCCCGGCGTGAGTGTTCCCCCTTCACTGCAGAATATTTACAAGGAGATCAACGGCGAGTTGGGCTTTGCCATTCCGGCGCACGGGTATCTAGGGTCCTGGGCGGAGCAGGGTGTCCTGCTATTGAACAGTGTGTTGTCGGTGGAGAGCGGTCGTGCGGCCTCCCACCAGGGCAAGGGGTGGGAGTTGTTCACTGACCGCGTCATTGAAGTGGTGAACGCGCAGCGCACTGGTGTTGTGTTCCTGCTGTGGGGCGGATACGCCCAGCG
>CAJQQW010000127.1 GCA_905480565.1 uncultured Halioglobus sp.
AATGATGTGCGTGCCCTGACCAGAGAGGGTGCACTGGCGGCCGCCGCCGATTCAGGGTTGCCGGTATGCCTGATGCATATGCAGGGCGAACCGGGTTCCATGCAGGCGAACCCGCACTACGAGGATGTCGTTAGCGAAGTAAGTGACTACTTGGTCGCCCGCGTCGCTGCCTGCACGGCTGCCGGCATAGCACCTCAGCGACTCTTGCTGGACCCTGGATTTGGTTTCGGCAAAACCGTTGCGCACAACCTTGTTCTGCTGCGTGAGTTGCCGCGCCTTGGTGCGCTGGGATTTCCCCTGCTGGTAGGATTGTCTCGCAAATCGATGATTGGCAAGCTATTGGGGCGTGAAGTTGAGCAGCGTTTGCCCGCAAGTCTGGGGCTTGCCTTGTTGGCGGTAGAGCGTGGCGCGGGCGTGGTGCGTACGCATGACGTCGCGGCTACAGTAGACGCGCTGGCCATGGTGACGGCTTTGCGAGAAGTGGAGAATAAAAACAGTGACTAAACGCTATTTTGGAACAGACGGCATCCGCGGGAAGGTAGGTGAATTTCCCATTACGGCGGAGTTTATGCTCAAGCTGGGTTGGGCCAGTGGCCGCGTATTCTCGCGCAGTTTGGGACACGGCGGTCGCGCCCTGGTCATGATCGGCAAGGATACGCGGATTTCAGGTTACATGCTCGAGTCTGCCCTTGAGGCGGGACTGGTGTCGGCCGGTGTAGACGTGAAGCTTATGGGTCCCATGCCCACCCCCGCCATTGCTCATATGACCCCCAAGCAGAATGCCGAAGCGGGCATAGTCATTAGTGCCTCACATAATCCGTTTTATGACAACGGAATCAAATTTTTCGGGCCCGACGGGGCCAAGTTGTCCGATGAGGTGGAGCACGCGATAGAGACAGAGCTGGAGTTGGAGTTGTCCACCGTGTCGCCGCGCGAAATCGGCAAGGTGTTGCGTATCGATGACGCCGCGGGACGCTACATCGAGTTCTGTAAATCGACAGTCCCCGAGGATTTCAGTCTGCGAGGCTTGAAAGTCGTGGTGGATTGCGCGCACGGGGCGACCTATCACATTGCTCCCGCGGTTCTCGGCGAACTGGGTGCCGACGTCATTACCATCGGTGTGCAGCCGGATGGCTTCAATATCAATGAAGGTGTCGGTTCAACAGACATGTCTGCCCTCTCCTCGATGGTCAAGGAGAGCGAGGCCGATATCGGGATTGCCTACGACGGCGATGGTGATCGAGTCCTGATGACAGACCACAATGGCGACATTGTGGACGGGGATGAGTTGGTATACATCATCGCCATGCATCAGTTGAGCCACGGCACCAGCGATGCAGGTATCGTCGGTACGCAAATGTCCAACCTGGGACTGGAGCTGGCACTGCGCGACGCGGGGCTGGATTTTGTGCGGGCCCAGGTGGGCGATCGTTACGTGAAAGCACTCATGGAGGCCAATGGTTGGCACCTTGGCGGTGAGTCCTCAGGCCATATTATATGCTCCAACGTGACTACCACCGGGGATGGTATCATCGCTTCCTTGCAGGTTCTCATGGCCTTGCAGGCGGCGGGGGGGGATATGGCAGCGCTTCGTGCTGGCATTACCATGTGCCCCCAGACCATGATTAATGTGGATGTCAGAGGCAAGGTGCAATTGGCCGATTACCCTGAAATCAGTGATGCGGTGGCATCAATTGAGCGGCGCCTGGATGGGGAGGGTCGTGTCTTGTTGCGTCCCTCCGGTACGGAGCCAAAGGTGCGGGTCATGGTGGAGGGCAGGGATGCCGGGGCCGTACATGATCTTTGTGCGGAGTTGGCCGCAGAGGTAGAGCGGGTTCTGGGCTGATATACCTCGCCGGAAAAAGGCGTATTCGGCGTGGAAATTCTCGATGGCGTTCGCGGGGCAAGCCTGCTGAAGTTGCCCAGTTAATTTTTCAATACCGTTGCGCGTGCTTGCTCAGGTATGGACCGACATGATTTGCACAAGCACCGCCGCGAACACGCTTTCACGCCAATAGATGCGCAACTCGCGAATGTCATCAGCTCACTCGGCCGCATCAGTGCGGCAATCTGCTGCCGATGGGCAGTTCATTTGTTCT
Organism: uncultured Halioglobus sp.; assembly: GCA_905480565.1. Taxonomy (GTDB): domain Bacteria; phylum Pseudomonadota; class Gammaproteobacteria; order Pseudomonadales; family Halieaceae; genus Marimicrobium. The sequence goes on from CAJQQW010000127.1 coordinate 2,100, forward strand.
ATACTCGCGCGATGGGGCTTGATGCAGTGAAAAGTTGGGTACTGAATACTCTTACGGCTCTGGTATCCATCTTGGTTACGTTTGCTGTTGCCGAGGCGGTGCTGCGGACCCTTTACCCAAAATACGAATACGCGGCCGAAGCCCGCTTTCAGGCGGATAGCCTGCGGATCACGACGCGTCCGCCCAATGTCCGTCGCATCGTGCACCACCCCGACACCCGGGCTCCGCATCTGGTGATCTATAACAACCATGGTATGCGTCAGCACCGGAATTTCGAGCTGCACGATCTGAAAGACGCCATCAACGTGGGTTTCTTCGGTGACTCCTATCTAGAGAACATGGGCTTGCCGGGCCCTTACTCCTTTACTGAGCCGCTGGACTACCTGTTGAATCGGTCAGGCCGGGCTTTCAACGTGCTGAACTTTGGTCAGAGCGGTTACGGGACGGATCAGTCGTTCCTTGCGTATAAATATGCCGATCTCAGTGCGACGCTCGACCAGGTCTTTTACGTTTTCTGCATCAACGACATCCGCAACATCTATGAAAATGATTTGTTCTACTTTAACGAGAGCGGAGAACTGCAACGTAATCCCGCGCTGGCAACGCCCTTGTGGATCAAGCTGGTTTCTCGCCTACACCTGACCTACCTGTTGCAGGACGGTTATAACAGGTTGCGCCCGCGCAAGAATGATTGGGAGGGCTTGGACGCACGTATTCTCCAGGAAAAACATGCCGACAAGCATGTGCGAAAACGCATGCGGTCGGATCGGGCAAAATCGGTCGGAAGTAGTATCCGCGAGGGCACAGACAATCCGGACGTTACAAGAAGCCTGGCCGTCTTTCAGGCGCTGCTCGAAGAGTGGCAGACACTTGCGGCGGCAAACGGCGCCAGCTTTTACGTTGTATTACTGCCCACGGGCAACGGCAGCCTTGTGGAAGATTACATCCCGGACAATATTCCCGTCATCGACCTCTATTCACGTTTCGCAGCCACAACTCCCGACTACAACTACAAAGACTGGCATTTCGAGAACGATCGGCACTGGGCAGAAGCCGCTAATCGGCTCGCAGCGGTGACACTTTACCGGGACATCGCCGGACAGGTCGAACTCGATGCGCTGCCCGCCAGTCGCGTCGATCAGTTGCTGTCGACGTATTACTCCGCCTTTAACCTCGGTTGGATGCCGGCCGTAGAAGCGGAGCCTGTAAACCGAAACGCTGGCGAACTGAAAATAATTGCCGACAGATACGCCGAGTTGGACGAGGCCCACGTGCCGTTTGACTGAGCCGCCGAATCAAGCGGTAGCGCGGCGCGGCAGTGGACATGGCAGCGCTGCGGGCCCGTATTACCCTGCCTCTTCGAGCCATGATTACTGTGAATGTCAGAGGCAGAGCGGGTTCTGGGCTGATATCCCTCATCGGACAAATGCCCATCTTGTCAGCAGAGGTTAACTTGGTTACCATTGCCGCCGCTTTTTTTGGTGCGCGTCACCATTTTTAGAGGAGTTCTTATGAGCCAGCTTCTGGTTGTCGGTAACTGGAAGATGAACGGCTCCGAGGCTACCGTGGCCGCATTGCTGGGAGAGATGGCTCCGGCCGTGCAAACATCCGGGGTGGAGGTTGCCATTTGTCCTGCCTATGTGCACCTCGGCCAGGCAGTGAAGGCTGTTGCGTCATCCCCCATTGCCGTTGGTGCGCAGGATTGTAGTCATATGGCAACGGGTGCTTATACGGGTGAAGTATCGCCGGTTATGTTGTTCGATATGGGGTGTCGTTGGGTTATTCTGGGGCATTCCGAGCGCCGTCAGTATCACGGTGAGTCCGATGCACTGGTGGCGGCGAAGTTGGCGGCCGCTTTAGAGGCGGGACTAGCGCCTATTGTTTGTGTCGGCGAGACCCGGGAACAGCGCGAATCGGGCGAGGCGGAAAGTGTGGTCGCCGCGCAACTGCTCGGCGCTCTAAAGGATCAGGCCGGTATCGACAGTCTCGTAGTTGCCTATGAACCGGTATGGGCCATTGGCACTGGATTGACGGCATCGCCACAGCAGGCACAGGCTATGCACTCTCATATAAGGTCGGTGCTGGAAGGGGTCGCAGGTCTAGACGCAGCGGCAGCACGCGTGCTCTACGGCGGCAGCGTCAAGGCGGATAACGCCCGGGAGCTCTTCGCCGAAGAGGATATCGACGGGGCACTGGTAGGAGGCGCGTCGCTCGTCGCGAGTGAATTTTTGTCAATTGTTGGTGCCGCTACTAGCACCTGACAACAGAGTATGACCCGTCCCGCGGAGGGCACTGGAATTATGGAACAGATTGTATTGATAACGCACCTGGTTTTGTCTCTGGGTATTATCGGCCTGATCATGCTGCAGCAGGGCAAGGGGGCCGATGTCGGTGCTTCGTTTGGTGCGGGCGCCTCGCAAACTCTGTTTGGTGCAGACGGTGGGGGTAATGTGCTCACCAAGGCGACAGCGTGGCTGGTTGCCCTGTTTTTCGCCACCAGCTTTGGTTTGGCGCTGATTGTTAATCAGAAGTCCTCGGCGGTCGATGACCTCGATCTCGCAATCCCGGAAGCGGCAGTTTTGCAGGAGGCCGCGCCAGTGGCTGATGACGAATTGCCGCAGGTCGATATGGCCACCCCCGCAGCCAGTGGCACCGGAGGGGATGACCTGCCGGAATTGGATTAACGGAGGAACTTGTTTAACGCCGAAGTGGTGGAATTGGTAGACACGCTATCTTGAGGGGGTAGTGAGCTTTGCTCGTGCGGGTTCAAGTCCCGCCTTCGGCACCAT
>CAJQQW010000128.1 GCA_905480565.1 uncultured Halioglobus sp.
CCACATTCCGCGTCGCAGGCCTGTCTGCATCGGTCGGTATCAACGTGGGCAACAACATGCAGGCGCTCGGCCTCCAGCAGCAGGAGGCCACGGGCGAGAAGAGCCGGACATTCCTCATTGTGCGCGCGATCCCGTCGAAACATCTCACCCGGCGGTGCAGCACCCGCCCAGTCGAAAGCCCCACCACTGATACTGGCGGGATCTAGCGTCACCGGCCAGCTGTTGAAATGCCCGTAGTCGAAAGTCGTGGTCTCGCTACTGATAGCCACGCCAATAAGATCGGTCACACCCATCGACTGAATCGTAGGCAAGAAGTCCGAGCGAACGCCGTGATTCGATGGCGTGAAGAACTCGATTCCCTCCGCCAGCATGACAGTGATGCGCTCGGCCCGGGTAACCTCGGAGTCAGGGCTATCTATAGAGTGAACATGAAAATCACCGTGGACAAATCCAGCTGTGCCAACTACTTCGACAATTTCGGCCTGCACAGTCGTTACCTGGCCAGCCTCGATGGTAATGTTTTCGGTGTACGCCGAGTAACGCGGGCCACGGGTTACTGCTATTTGATAGTCTCCGGGCTCCACGGTGAGCTGCTCAGCAGCGCCATCGCGGTCTACAAATAGTGTTTGAGCCACCCCATAGGGTAGGCTGTCTGCCCTGATATCACCGAATACCCCGGCCTCGTTACCGCCAATATTATTTGCCAAAGGAGGACTGGAATCAAAACCAACCAACTGTACCTTGGCGGGACCGGGGCCCACCTGGTCTATCACCGTCACGTCGAGGTAACCGGGTAGTGGCATATCAAAGTTTTTGACGATGGGCGCTGCAGCCACCGAAAGGACTTCCGGACCCGCCACGGGAAAGGGGTAGCCTTCCATATTTGCGCGGATTTCATACTCCCCGGGCGGCAAACTCAAGCGGTAGTTGCCTGCGGAATCGGTGCGGCTGTGGTTGACCATAAACAAGCTAGGGGGCACGGATTGCGCGTCCAGCACCTGATACGCCGCCACTTGCGCGCCCTCAAGCGGTTGCCCGCCGCTGTTCACGCTGCCACTGATCTCAGTCGCTTCTATGCCGAACAACTCGTTACGGATATCTGCGATGCTGGCGACCGTTCCATCCCCAACTGCGAAATAGCGCTTGAACAACAGCTCTCCGCCGGCAGCTATTTGGTATTCCGGTGCCGGACGGAGAAGGATCAAATCAAGTACAGATACGCCATACACCAAAATATTAATCCCCGCCGTCGAAAACGAAGAGGACCCATTCTCTTCATGTATTAACCCGTAGGAAACCCCCGCGGCTCCGTCGACGCCGTTATAGGCCGCGTAGTTGCACTGATCGCAGGTACCTCCGAACTCAGGGTCGCACGTGACCCATGTGTCGAGTGGACATGATAGCGTGAGTGTGGGCTCCCCGAATCCCGCGTAAGGTTGGAAGAACTCGACCTGGCCTGATCCATTGAGGTATTCCGTCATGTACACACCCAGCTGTTCAAAGCCGAGATTATGCAGAGTGGTATCTATTTCTATGTAGCGAGCCCCCGGCCTGAGGCTATAACAGGTCTCGATATTAATCGGCAAGTCTCGGTCGTCAGCACTGGCTGGTAAAGACACGCCAAACGCCTCGATCGCGGAACTCGCATTTGCCAATTCCAACAGGTCATCCGGACCTGTAAAACAGATTTTCGCCGGGAGACCGTCGCCGCCATCGCTTTCGATGACAACCTGGGTATAGTTTGGTGTGTTCTCGATATTGAGCCCAAGAACAAACTCCTCCATATGATCCGGCAGCAGAGCACCGTTCTCGTCTTTCGCGCTCACATCTATAATATTGCCGCCAAACGTACCAATACTCAGCCACTGCCGACCTGGCTTTTGAATAATGGCTTTCAGGTTTCTATTTTCGAGGACGTAGTCACCCGCAACACCTCGCGCGATAGGTCCAGACATACGATCAGCGTTAATAGCCAATCTCGCAGAGGCACGCTCTTGCGGATCAACGCACTGGGGAAGACTGCACGACGATACACATTGTCGTGCATCCAGCAGGGTAATTGTACCGTCACCGTCGATGTCTCTGACATCATCAGGACCGGAAGCCGGAGTGCCATTGGCCTCGCTTATCGCATTGATGTCATCGATATTTACATCACCATTGCCGTCGGCGTCACATGTAAGGGTCGGAGGCACACCGCACATTGCGGTGGAGTGCGCGGAAAACAGGATGGCCGCCACGGCAGCCAAGATTTGTACGTATCGCATGAGCTATCTCCTGAGGCGGGGCTTGCTCGCTAAGACATGACTGTGAAAAGTATGTAAATAACCAACTGTCGTTTCCTTCGCTATGTCGCTTGACGGTATCTAACCATCGACCAGCCGAGCATGGAAGCGACGAGCAGCATAAGCGTTCCCGGGGAGGGTACGCCCCGAACGCTCGCCCCACCCAGGCTCGCCACATTGAGTGGAGATCCGAAAGCGTCTACCAGCAAAGACCCGCTCAACACGGAGAGCTGAGTGACGTCCGATGGCCCGAGGTTGACGACATCAAAGGCAAGCGTGCCCAGCACAAAACTATCAGACTGCAGCAGATCGAGATCCGACGCGGCAAGCAGACTTACCTCAGCGAGGTTTACCGCACCGCCCATGTCGCCCGCACTGGCGTCAATGGCCTCGGCCAATCCCACGTCACCCAGGAAATTTCCCAGGCTGTATCCAGTGAATGAGATGCTGCTAACATCAAAGCCGACAGAAATATCGAACGCGCCAAGGGATTCCGGCCCCGCACTGCTCAAGCCCCCCACAACTATATCGAGAGCAAGGGAATCTCCCGGACCCGCAAAGAGGACACTGGGCTGCAGTTCGATAAGTGCAGAACGCGCGATCGAGGCATGTAAGCCCAAGCAGGCAAGCAGCACTATGACAAGGGACCTGAGGAGTGGACTACGCGGCACAATTCCCACCTTTTTTATTTTACTGCGGGCGGGCGGCCCCCAATTTCATGAAATAATCGCAAAAAACGTACCATCAATACATAGGCGATTGTTTTATAGTATTTTTTTAAATCTCAAGATGTCCAGAAACCATTTACTGTTGCCGCAGTGTAAAAAAAACTGACAGCCGAGACTTCCCGGCAAACACTTTTTAGCCCGGTACTCTCGCGCTGGCAGACATCGACTCAGGCCTCGCACTGCGTCAACGTTCGCTTGTTACTGCACGTTTCCGCAGAATATCAAAAAGACTCAGCATTGCGCTCAATCGAAGCACAAACTACGCGCTCGATCATTGCCCCAAAAGAAGACATGGTATTGGAGCTAGCGCTTTTTCTTTTCAACCTGTAACAATCGTCTCTGTCATCAGGCATATGCGCATGTAATGGCAATTTAGCGCGCCATAAACATTCGATTCGCAATTGAGAGGCCTCGTGTTCGATATCGTACTTTACCCCTTACTTGGGAAAATATACTGTGGTTACCGAAGCCTTTTATACTGGGAAGAAATTGAAGCCACTACGCAACGTCGTCATTCTTGACTTGAGCAAAGTATTTGCCGGGCCGTTTTGCTCGCAACAACTTTCCGATCTTGGCGCAAAAGTAATCAAGATAGAGCCAGTAGACACCGGTGACGATACACGTACATGGGAGCCTAAACGTGAGGGACAATCCTCTCCTTTCCTTGCTTTTAACCGTAATAAGCGAAGCCTTGCCTTAGACATCAAGTCTCGCGAGGGGCTTGATATCATTCACACGCTGACCAAACAGGCTGACGTGGTTATACAGAGTTTTAAGGCTTCTACTGCGAAAAAACTACAGATCGATTACGACTCGTTATCTGCGCTTAATGAAAAACTTATCTACTGTGAGATAACAGGTTACGGCAGCGGCGGGCCACTTTCGGACCTACCCGGCTACGACGTTATGCTGCAGGCCTTTGCCGGAATCATCTCTACCATCGGGGAGCCGGATGGCCCACACACACGTGTCAGTTATGCCGCGGTCGATCTCGGCACAGGTATGTTTGGCGCAAGTAGCATTCTGGCCGCACTGCTGGAACGCTCACAGTCAGGCAAGGGCGTACACGTGGAACTGTCACTGCTTGATACCGCTATTTCACTGATGTCTTATCTGGCCCAGAATTATCTAACAACGGGTGAACCGCCCCGCAAGACCGGCTGGGCAAACACAGCTATAGTGCCCTACCAAGCTTTTCGAGCGGCCGACGGTGACATCATGGTAGGCGTCGGCAATGACTCGCAATGGCAGCAAATGTGCCTGGCGTTAAATCGAGAGGAGTGGATTAACGACCCCAGGCTAAAAACCAATGCTGATCGGGTTCGGAACTACTCCGTTACCGCAGAATTGGTGCAGCACGAATTAGTTAAAGA
>CAJQQW010000129.1 GCA_905480565.1 uncultured Halioglobus sp.
ACGGATGTGCGCAAATGGCTGCAGAAAGACGTGCTGCCGTCCCGCCTGGACTTGCACAATATGGTGAAATTTCTGGTGGCACAGCTCGGTGAGGGGCAGGATCCAGGGCGTTGGGAGGCATTTCTGGTCTACGGTTCGCCCATTGTTTCCTCCCCTGTCAATCAGGCCCTGTACCGGGAGGATCAGACTCGGCGCGAGATCGCCTCCACCATATTTGCTCAAATCACCGACGAGTACGGTATTCCGCCCACCGCCTATGACGCTGATCAAGTGTTTCAGCGCTGCCTGACACTGATGCAAAAGTTCAATATTTACGAACTACGCGATTTCCAGGCGGGTCACCTGGAGCCGTTCAAGAGCTTTATGTTCCCCGAGTAGTGGACTGTTTGCCCTGGGGTTTTGCCAGCGCAAGGGGGTAGGGGGTATTTTTGAGAACTGGTTCACTCTTTTCGTAGCGTTGTTAAAAAACCATATAAAACATAAAGATACGTAGTTCTTGCGGCCCTGTTACGGCTATGCCCGGACAAAAATCCGGACTTTCTTTAGAAATCTCCAGTTTTTCCTTGCCGCAACCCGGTGGAATACAAATACTGTAATGGCATAACCCAGTGGCATAACTGCACGAGTTGCGAGGGAGACCATGAACGACGCTACGGAACAATACGACCTCAGCGGTATCAAGATCGCCGTCATCGATGATGCCAAAACCATACGCATGATGATGTCTCATACCCTGCGCAATATGGGATGTGAAGTGGAATGTGCGGAGGATGGCTACAAGGCGCTTGGCATGCTGCGCCGCTTCAAACCGGATCTCATTTTTCTGGATATCACCATGCCGGAGCTGGATGGCTATCAGACTTGCACCCTGATTCGAAACGCGGAGGACACGCGTAACACCCCGGTCGTAATGCTGTCTTCCTCTGACGGCATTTTTGATATAGCCAAGGGCCAGGCGCGTGGTGCGACCGCACATGTAACCAAAATACCCCCCGAGAATGTGCTCCGCGAGCTGATCTATAACCATACAGCGCGTAAGGCGGCGGCCTGATCATGAGTGCGCCCGCTTTGCAGTCACTCGAGCTATTGGAACGCCTCTATGCCTACGACAGTGTGCCCTCGCCCGCGCTGCCAGAAGTGGCAGAGACCTGGGTGGGTACCTCTTTAGGCATAGCAGGTGTTCCCCTGTTGATTGGCGCGGGCGAGCTTGAGGAGATCATCGAGACGCCCGAAGTGACCGCAATCCCCGGCACCAAGGACTGGGTCATCGGTGTGGCGGCCTACAAGGGCGGCCTGCTGCCGGTGTTCAGCGGTGACGTTTTGTTTCGCGGCCGGCCCTATACCGGCCGCGCTCGCGAATATTGCATTGTAATTCGACGTCCCGGGATGTACTTCGGACTCACATTGAGCCACGTGCAGCGCGATTTGCGCTTCGCTGTGGAGGAACGTATTACCGACCATCAGGTGGATCCTGATTTCACAGAGTACTCGCAGGGTGGGTTTCTCTATAAGGGCGATTTCCTGGCGATTCTTGATATTGACAAGCTGGTGGCAGATGAAGAACTGTCCAACGCCAGCGCTGGTAGAGCTTCTTCTCAAAGGAGGAAAGAAAATGATTAAAGGTATGAATACAGAATTTTCGAGCTATGGAGTAATTGCCGCGGGACTGGGTGCGTTGGGCGTCGCTAGTGCGGTGGTTTACGCACTGATGATGGAGCCGGAAGCCGGTGTGCTGGTCGTGTTGTTTGTCGTGCCGGTAATCCTGGCAGCGGCACTGCTTGCTTACCAGGGTATGCGGCGCAGGATGGTGCAGACGGAGCAGGGCGTGGCGGAGATCACCAGCGCGCTCATCAAGATTGCGGAAGGTGACTTGACGATAAAAGTGCCCGAAGGAAATGCTGCCACACGGCATATTGCCAGGGAGATCAACGCATCGACCCAGCGACAGCGTGAACTTATTCGCAACATAAAGACCCCTTTCAAGGTGTCTAACGAGTCGATTTCGGAGATTGGTGCGCTGTCAGCGGGCCAAGTGGAGAAGGGCCGTGAGCTAACAAACTCCGTTAACGAATCGACCACGGCCGCCACTGAAATGGTACGCACCAGCGAAGAGATCAAAAAATCCACGACGGAGGCTGCTCGTACCTGTGAGCGGAACCGTCAACGGGTAACCCAGGGTTATGAATTGACCAAGGATATGTCGAAAGCGTCGGTGGATGTGCGGGAATCCGTGCAGGAAACTTCGAAGTCCGCGAAACGCCAGGGGGAGCTGATCCAGTCGGTGACCGCAGCGGCGGAGTATATCCAGGCACTCAATACAAAAATTTCGGTTGTTGCCATTAATACGCGTATCGAGGCGGAAAAAGCCGGCGAACATGGACGCCCATTTCTGGGCATCGCAGAATCTATCGGTGACCTGATGCGTGAAGCAGAGGAGGAGGGGCGTAAAATTATCTCCCAGGTTCGTATGTTGCAGAACCTTTCCGCGGACAACCTGGCCAGTATGGAAAATACGGTGGGAACCGTAGTGACCATTCTGGAGTACATCGACCGTCTGGATGCTTCGCTGGAGGAGATCAACGCGGGTTCATCAGCTATTACTAAACTGATTACGTCTGTCGATGACGCCGCGGGCCATTCCGCGACGACCTCTCGCCACATGAATAGCTCTATGGATGCTATCCGTGACCGCAATGCGGAAATCAGTACTTACAGTGAAACTACGCGTCAGGGTGTCAGCAACCTTAACAGGTCGATGACGCAGGTCGAGCGTAGCTTGAGCCAGTTCAGGATTGAGGAAACCAGTGAAGCTGATCGCACGCTGGCCGCCATCGAGGATTTAAAAAAAATCCAGAGTGCCAGAAAAGTACTGGACGAGGATGAAATGAAGGCTCTCGAGGGGTCGAAGCCGGTACAGGCTATTTCATGAACACTGCAAGTGTCATGAACGACCGTGGCCCCAGCAGCGCGCACCTGCTGATGCTTAAGCGGAAGTTGCAAATAATTCTCGGAGCCCGGGAATACGTCACGTCGCCGAATTCGAGCGTGCAGCGCTTGCAGTGGTTGGACGTCTGCGCATATGAGAAGACTGGAGGCTGAGCCAGTGATTAATAAACCGGATATCGTAGCGTTAAAGTGGGTCATCGGTCTGATAAAGAGCCAGGCCGATGCGGCTGAGTCTGCCCTTGTGGAGTTTGGGGACGATCCCAACCAAAAACAGGCTCTTCTGCGCTGTATGTGGTCAGTGCACCAGATTACATCGACATTCAGAACGCTGGGCTTGAGTAAGGCCGAAATGCTGACACTCGAAATGGAGCGTAGTCTCAACTTTCTCTACAAGGGAAAAATAGTCGGCGAGCGCCGTAAGTTGGCGATGGGCGGCTTGATGCAAGCGCTTAAAATTATACCAGCTTATCTTGAGCATACTGAGGCGGTACGTGTGGATACTGGGCGCGGACTGGAGCACTTCGTCAATGACTTGCGTCGCTGGTCCGCGGAAAAGCCTCGCTCCGGCGCGTTCTTTTTCTACCTCGAGATTCCTTTGCGCGCGGGAATTACCCAGAATGTGATCACGGCCGGAGCCGCGGAGATACAAAGCCACGCCAATGTCATGCTTGCTTTATACCTGGAAATGGCAAAGCAGGCTTTGCGCGGTGTGAAGATTGTCGAGAGTATGAAGACTGTGGCACGTGTTGCCAGAAAGATGCAGGAACTGTTCGCAGGCACGGAAGCGGAGCGCTACTGGTTTGCAATGATTGGTTTGTGCGAGGGTATTGCCGCTGGATTGATCAAGCCCGATGATTGCATTGCACAAATATTCAAATCCGGCGCTTTTTCCATAAAATACGCGCGAGAAAATGGAGACAAGCTCGATCAGTCGATCGATTACAGTAGCTATCTGATGCAAATGCTGTACTACATTGCATCGTGTAAATCGATGCCAGTACACATAACTCGAATTCGGAAAACCTTCGGCATTGATGGAACTACCATCAGCGAAGCAAGTCGTGGGTTGGTGCACAGTGACGCTATCATTATTTCACTTGAAGGTGCTCTGAAAAGACTCGACAAAGTTGTCGAATTTCTTATGACAAATGATGTCGCGGATATTCTGCGGCTGCCGCCTGAAACGCGGCCCAGTAATCTTCAGGAGGATATCGAACTGGCAGAGCAGCGTTTAATCGCCGCAGGTCAGATGCAACATGCAGAGGCGCTGGAGAATGTCCGTACGCAGCTTGTGCTGTTGCTGCAATCGGATCAAAAGGATAAGTCGCTCAATATTCCGGAGGTGGTCAGCTCCGTGTCCAGGGGTATCGTTGACGTCAAGCTCGACCTGGAGCACAAACTGAACCACGGTCTGCACAGCAGCTATGCGGGCAAGGATTTCGAGCTGAGGGAAACGGTTGTTACTGCTACCTTCAAGCAAATGGCTGAGGTTGAAAGCCATCTGCATCACATCTTGCGTCGCAAAGCGCTCAAGGCCGCGCTGAATACGAAGCCTGATACCGCAGAAGAAATACTGCAACTTAGCACCGCTCTCAAGCGACACCTCAACAAGTTTGACGAGGGCCATGCGGAATTGCGCCAGGCGATTAGAGACGCGGATTCTGGCGTACCGGATACCGATCTTTTGTATGAGCTGGCCCTGCAGTTCATGGATCAGTTGGAAGGTATGACCGACCGTGAAGCGCTGGATACATCTCTGAATCTGTTGGACGATATTGCTGGCGCACTTCACTTTGTCGGGATGCAGCGCGAGGGCGCTGTGATTGACAAGTGCCGCAATTGGCTCCGTTCGGCCAGTGAGAGCGATAGTATTTACGAGGACGAGGCGTGTCGTTGCTTCGCAGATGCTTTCGCCCAGATTGAGCTGCACTTGCAGCGTTCACTGATTGACCCTTTGGATGATACAACGCCTATCGTTGCTCTTGCAGAGGAACGAGCAGCCGAGTTGGAGAAATGGGATAGTAGCAGTTCGCCGGGCCGGTCTGTTGTCGATGTTGTCACCATCGACGAGTCGGCACCCTCCGTAACACAAGTGCAGGATACTGAAATTTCAGCGGAGTTCCGCGATGTGTTTATCGAAGAATCCGAGGAAATGGTTTCAGAGCTCAGCGAGTTGACCACAGACTGGCTGCAGAATCCTGAGAACGAGAGTGTCCTGCGCGACATTCGCCGACACTTTCATACGTTTAAGGGCAATGGTCGCGCGGTGGGCGCAAACGTATTGGGTGAGCTGGGCTGGGCTGCACAAGATCTGCTGGACCGATCGCTCGACGGTGAACTGGACGCGGATGAATCCGTCCAGTCCTTGGTAAATCAGCTGGTCGCAGCCTTGCCAGACCTGGTCAAGTCCTACGGGGATGATACAGGCCCTGATGTTGATCGTATCCGCGAACTTACCAATGCCTGTTTTGAAATGGCAGCAGGCGCGGGCGGAGAGTCGGGCTCGGGGGAGCCGGGCGTCACTGGCTTGTTGAGCAATCTGGAAGGATCGCAGGCTCTGCACCCCGTCGCGAAAACTCTCGCGCGTTAGTAGGCTGACAACGGATCTAAGGAGGAGAAACGTCGTGTACACGGAAGAAGATTTGAGCAAGCTGGGACTGAGTGTGACCGGGGAAGCCGAAGAGGATAACCAGCAAAAAAGCCTGAACTGGTTGCTGGAAATGGACCTGTCAGAGCCCAAGGAAACACTGTTTACGGTAGAGGGTGGCGAGTTCGAGGATGCTGACCTGTCGGCTTATGAGTCTGAGGTTGCTGCACGGCCGCTGGTCCGTGGCAATGTGTCTGGAGACGACATCGCTAATTATGTGGATGAGGAAATAGTAATTTCTTCGGAAACCCAGATAGGTGATATCTACGTCGAAAGTGAATCTACTGCCGAAGACATTACAGATTCTGATCAGGATCAACTGATGGCGCTCGATTATTCCCGCGAACGTGAGGCCCAGCGCACCCTGAACGAAAGAGAGGTGCGTGAGGGAGCCGATATCCTTGGCCTGGATCATGAAGACGATATCGGTGCAAAGTCTGTAACGCTGAACCGAGTCGAGCCTGCCGACGGTTTGCCGTCAAAAGAGACTACGTCAAGTTTGTCCAGCGGGGTTGACCAGGATTCCAGCGACGCGGCCGGTAAAGAAGTTGAGGAGATTCCAGAGATTAGTGCACTGACGGAGGCGCCGGTGCAAACACAGGTAGCGGATCCGTCGAACGACGTTGTAGCAAACGATGACGGACAGTATGCAGCAGTTCAGCCTGAGGACAATATTGTTGGAAGTGTTGCCGAGGGTGCAGAGGATGACCGATACCGGTATTTGTCTGCGGACGATCAGCCGGAGACAGTGGTACACGATGAGCCAGAGGTATTCGCACATGAATTGACAGAGCTTTGCGATAGCGATATTCCTGAGTCGATATTGGTCACAGGCGTTGCTTTAGATGATGTCGCAGTGGAGAGCGAGCCAGATGAGAAAGACGAGGATGATTTACTTGAGTACCTCGCGAAGACGTCGGAAGAGACTGTGGAGGACGATGCGGGTGTCAGTGAAAAAGACGCAATTGACTATCATGAGGATCTTCTCACTCTCGAAAGGTACGCTGCCGATAAAGCCCCCGCAACCACTCCGTCGCTCGGCAGCGCGATGGCGGCCGTATCCTTGGCTGTTGCTGCACGCTTGGAAGAGCTGGGGCTCGCGTCGGATACAGTTGCCGCGGAGGCCCGGCTAGGAATCGATGAAACTGCGATCAATCAGTGTTATGCCGAGGGTTTTGAGCCGGTTTATGCCATCTTTACTGTGCTGCCGGAGTCGTTGATAGCCCTGGGTGAGGCTATGCTGGGATCGCTTCATATTCGGCTTTTGCATACTGATAGTGGCGATGTCTGGAATGACCTGTTCACCAGCGATTTCGCCCCAGGTGGTGACGCGCCGGGAATGGGTTTGCCTGGTGTGGACAATATTGACGAGGCGGCTCTGCACGAGAGTGCATCACCAGAAGATTTCAGCAATGATATTTTTGGCGATGATTTCGATGAGGATATTGTTGCCGATCTGGCATTGTCGGGAACTACGAATACAGAAGATATAGAGGCTGCCTTCTCCCACTTGGCCGATTCGAGTGATACGTCTGCTGAGCTAGATGATGTTTGTTTCCTTCATGACGAAGCGGATACGCGAGCTGAGGCGGATTCGGAGCAATTGTTGGCGGAGCAAGAGCAAGAGCAGGTTCGCATCGCTGAAGAAGAGCGTGTGCAGGCCGAGCAGGAGCAGATTCGCATCGCTGAAGAGAATAGTGCACGGATGGAGGTGCCTCTTGCCGCAAGCGAAAATGTCTACCCTGAATGCTTCATACCGGATTACATCGACTTCAGTTATAGCAGTCAAAGTAATGCTGAAATATTCTCCGATTTTCTCGATGCTTTTATTGAAGAAGGTACGCTTGAGGTTGAAAAACTCGAGAACGAGGTGCACGACTGGGAAAAGGATATGGCGAACGATGCGCTTTTCACTGCCGTATCGCGCACCCTCCATACGATCAAGGGGATTGCAAAGGGTGTTGGCCTGCAGCGATTGGGCACCCTTGTCCACAATTTTGAGACCCTTTTAGAAAAAATGCCTCGCCCGGAGGTAGTTCAAAAGCACGAGTACTTCCGCGTGGTAAATGCGTGGCTGGATGCGCTGGTCAGGGGTGTGGAGCAGGTGTCCAATGAGCGAGCGGATATCGCCAGTGAATTACCGCAGCAGTCGGATAGAGCTGATGCCGAGGTCGCGTTGCCGCTCCCCGAGAATTCAGAGGCCAAACCGGTTAAGGGGTTTAGCGCGGTGGCTGAGATAGTAGCCATGTCGGCGGAAGCCAATGACTCTGCAGAGGGCCGGTTCACGATAGCCCCGGAGCCTGTGTCGGATCAGACTCCGGTTACCAAGAAATCCCGCACATCAGCGCTGGACAAAAAGCGCGACAAGCAGCTGGCCGACGAAGGGGCGAAGGTGTTAGCGGCGCAACAGTCCGTGCGCATCACATCCGAGAAGCTGGATCATCTGCTGAATCTCACAAGCCAGGTGCAGCAGCTGGGGGTGCGTGCCTCTCAGAATACATCCAAAGGTAGGCGCTCTTCTGCAGAGCTGCAGGCGCGACTCTCCTCAGTGCATACGCATATTCGCAAGATTTCCGATCGCGCCTTGCTCAACGTGAACGCCCAGCCGGGTAAGTCAGCGCCAGACATGGATGCACTGGAAATGGACCAATACTCCGAGTTGCAGGAGGCCGCCAACATTCTGCGCGAGGGCGTCGAGGATCTTTCGGATCTCGTCGATGTGTTGGCACGACAGAATGCTCAGGTAGAGGCGCTCCTGAAGCAGCAATCTATGGTGATTTCGAGTATTTCGTCTGCAATACAAGGCGCGAGGGTCGTGCCTGTATCGCGCTTGATGCCTGGGCTGCGGCGCATTGTTCGCACCGTGAGCACGGATCTTGGCAAGGTGGTCTCTTTTCAGGTGCTGAACGAGACAGGCGCGCTGGATCGCGATCACTACGCACGTCTGCAAGTCATTCTGGAGCATATGGTAAGGAACGCGCTCGATCATGGCATTGAGTCGCCGGATGAGCGGGTCGCCGCAGGCAAGCCTACCGGCGGTCGAATCACCGTTGATGTGCGCAAGTCTGGCGGCGATTATGTTATTCGACTGTCCGATGATGGTCGAGGCATCGATCCGGACGCGATTCGTCAGTCCGCCTTTGAGAAAGGTCTGGATGCAGAGATCGACATCGATTCTCTCACTGATGAGGAAGCGATACGTCTGATATTCCACAAAGGCTTCTCTACGGCGAACCAGTTGAGTGAGATATCTGGACGTGGTGTCGGCATGGACATCGTCATGAGTGAGCTGCTGCAGATCGGCGGCGATATTCAAATCCAGTCTGCGCTCGACCTGGGCACTGCCTTCGAGGTGCGTATCCCGAGCAATGTCTCTGTAAACGGCGCATTGCTGGTTGCCGCTGCGGGTAAATCGTATGCCATTCCGCTTAACGGCATGATTGCGGTTGAACAGGTGCCAGTGGAAGAGTTCTTTGCTGCGGTGGAAGGCCGCGAGACCTTGTCCCTGTCAGGTGTCGACTGCGAGCCCTCCTATCTGGCAACACTATGCCAAGGTGTGCCGCTGCCGGATCGCAGTGCGTGGAATACCTTTGTGCCTGTGATTATTGCCGGTTATGACGAGCGCCATATGGCTATCGCCATCGATAACCTGGAGGAGGCGCTGGAGCTTGTCGTGCGCTCCCTGGGTGCGCAGTTCTCTTCCGTGCCTGGATTGGCAGGTGCGGCAACTACCGCTGAAGGTGAGGCTGTTGTCGCGCTTGACCTCAACCAACTGGTTAAAAGCGCCGGTGACGACAGTACTGCCCCGGTCGTTGTGAACCAGGTTGAAGCGACCGCGCCTCTAGCGTTGGTGGTTGATGACTCACGGACCCAACGCATGGTAGCGACGAATCAACTGGAGACCGTAGGTGTTGAGACGATTACGGCCGAGAATGGGTTGGTAGCGATTGATCTGTTGAATGCCGCGCACCGTTTGCCGGATGTCATTCTGCTGGATGTGGAAATGCCGGTGAAAGACGGTATCGAAACTCTGCGCGAAATTCGTAAATCGAGCCGCTTCGGAGACTTGCCCGTCATTATGGTGACGTCGCGCACAGGCGCGAAACACAGGGCGCTGGCCAGTGCGGCCGGTTGCAGTGCGTATATGGGTAAGCCCTTTAATTTCCCGGTGATGATCAAGCAGATCAATGCATTGACGGGGCTGGAATTACAACTCTCCTGAGGAATGTGTCATGACTCAAGATACGACAACATGGTGCGTGCTTATTCCCTGCTGCACTGAAGAGACCTGGGCGGTACCACAGCAATGTCTTGGTGAGATTGTGACAGTGCAGTCGGAATTGGATGCGCCACCCGCGGAACTGGATTGGCGCGGACAATCCGTGCCGGTATTCGATCTCGGTGTTGCGAGCGGGCCAGCATGGCGGGAGCCGCGTCGAGGCTCCGGGCTGGTTGCCATATTTGTCGGACTCAAGGGCGAGGCCTGCGAGTACTGGGGTATTCCGGTGCGAGGCAAGGGGCTGCGCATGGTAAGCCTCGCGGAAGAGGATGTGGAAGATACGCCGGTTCCTGAGGGCGTCAATGCGCGAGCGGCCTTCAAGTTCGAAGGCGAGACCTACCAGGTACCTGATCTGGAGTGTTTCCAGAAACAGGTGGTGGCAAGCCGCTAATTAGGTTAACCAAGGGAGAGTAGGGCCTTGCAACTAGACGACATTGTAGATTGGATTGATGGCAAATTCGGGGATTCCACACCTCGGGTGACCGCGTCCGACATGGACAGCCTGCAGAAAATTCTTGGTGGCAATGGCTACCAGAGTTATCTGCAGGACCAGGTCAATCGCCAGATCATAAGGGATTACCTGCTCAACGCGTTGGTCCTGGGTGTAATTTCCGACGAAGACCTTCAGGTCATGGCGCCCCAGTTGGAGGGCGAAGAGAGTCGGGCGACTATGGCCCTCTATATGCTGATGAGTTCGGTCGAGGATGCTCGGGAGTTGCCGGCTATCACTGGGGATATGGTCCAGCTGAAACCGCTGAAACCCGAATCGGCGCCGCCGCCCTACATCGAGCTGGTGAGGAGCTAGAATACCCGTTGGTCATGGCGACACCCTTGGCTGATCTGGTAGCTACTGACGTAGCAAGGTGGTTCAGCGATAAAAACAGATTCCAAACACGGTTCAATTAAAAAAATGACATGGAAATGTCGAAAAACAACAATTTGAGGTGCAGAAAAATAAATTTTGGCAAATTAACCCCATATTTTTTCTAAAAATCAAAAAACGGGCAATATCCGTATTGTCCGCAGCCTGTTCCACGCCTATAACTGTTTTGTCAGCGCAATCGCAGTGAATGTGCCGGCTGTAAATGCTCATTGGCCAGTAAGAGCTTAAATCGCCTGACGTGCGGTGATGCAGAGCAGAGTAGTCAGATTGGAGGGAGAGGCAGTGATACTAACAATAACGCCGACAGCTGAGACAAACAGCCCGTCATCGCAGGGCACAGAAGTGTTCGCAGTTATCGCGGGTAAAAAGGTTTACTTGCCGGTGGAGGCGAAATACGTCATGCAGGACCGCCGGGGACTCTGGTTTTACAGTACCCGCAAGCCGCGCCAGAAAGAGGGCGACTGGACGCCAAACAAGACCAGTATCGCCTGCGCTAATGAGCGTGGCTATGTCCGCGCCCTGAAGACCGAATCCGATCGGGAATGGCTTGAGACCTGTCAGCGCACCGTGCGCATGGTTCGTGAGGACGGCGCGCGCCGAGCCGCTGAGGACTAGACTCTCCGTCACGCCCGCTGGGCTTTCTTTTGGCCCGCTCTCTTGAGTGGACGACTGCTGTCGTCTTTCCGCTTGCCTCCCCCGTGATACTTGAACGCCTCTAAAACATACTGTATGTTCGAATCCGACTCGCGGGCCGGTGCCTGTGCGAGTCCATCCAGGAAGTCATAGTCCGGTCCGTCGACAGCAACAGGATGAGCCGACAAGGCCGCGTTCAAACTAGTATGTGAGGTAATCCCGTGAGTGATCTCGAACAGTTTCGCCAGGAGGTAAGTGCCTGGCTGGAGCAGAATTGCCCCGAATCAATGCGTATGCCAATGTCCAGCTTTGAGGATATTTTCCCCGGTGGACGCAACCCCGAAATGTCGGACCCTGACCAGAAGGTATGGTGCGACCGCATGGCGGAGAGGGGCTGGACAGTGCCTCACTGGCCAAAAGAATACGGTGGTGGTGGCCTGCAAAAGGCTGAAATAAATGTTTTGCGAGAGGAGATGTCGCGCATCGGCGCACGGCCGGCACTTACCAGTTTCGGTATTTCGATGCTTGGGCCAGCTCTGCTGGAGTTTGGCAATGAAGAGCAGAAGCGTGAGCATCTACCCAGGATCGTGCGTGGTGAGGTGCGCTGGTGTCAGGGATATTCGGAACCCAATGCGGGTTCTGACCTTGCCAGCCTGGCTACCGCGGCAGAAGACAAGGGTGACCACTACCTGATTAATGGCCAGAAAATATGGACATCCTACGCCGACAAATGTGACTGGATATTCTGTCTGGTACGCACTGACAACAGCGGCAGCAAGCATGAGGGTATCAGCTTTGTGTTGTTTGATATGGATCAGCCCGGGGTAACCGCTCGTCCAATAAAATTGATTAGTGGCAGCTCTCCGTTTTGTGAGACATTTTTCGACAATGCCGTCGCTGACAAAAGCAACCTTGTGGGTGAGGAGGGCAAGGGCTGGACAATTGCCAAGTATCTGCTGACTCACGAGCGTGAAATGATTTCAGGCTTCGGCTCTGCGCCGAAAATATCGGTAGCTGATATGGCCCTGGAGGCGATCGGCGCGGATGCCTCGGGCTGTCTGGCGAATTCGGTTTTGCGGCAGAACATTGCACAGTACCAGCTCGATACGATGGTATTCGGCGCCACCATGGCGCGAGTGGGTGATGAGGCAAAAGCGGGCGGCGGACTGGGGCCGGCCTCTTCTATTTTCAAGTACTACGGTACTGAGCTGAATAAACGCCGCAACGAGCTCAATCTCGCCGTTTTGGGCGAATCCGCTTTGGGTTGGGAGGGGGAAGCCTACTCTGAAGGTCGAGTCAGCCGCGACTGGTTGCGCTCGAAAGGCAACTCTATCGAGGGCGGCACGTCCGAGATCCAACTGAATATTATAGCCAAGCGCGTGCTTGGTCTGCCTGACGCATAGTTGAGATAGGAATAATTCGATGGCATTGGTACTTAACGAAGAGCAAGTGATGCTGCGCGACGCGGCAGCGGGTTTCCTGGCCGAGAAGGCTACTATTTCACACTTGCGGGATCTGCGCGATTCCGGCGACGAGCGTGGCTTTGATGCTGAGGTGTGGCGGGAAATGATCGAGATGGGCTGGGCGGGTATCGCTATCCCGGAGGCCTTTGGAGGCTTGGGATATGGCTACACCGGGTTAGGCCTGGTACTGGAGCAGGCCGGCCGAAACCTCAGCGCCAGCCCACTGCAGTCCAGTGTGCTGGTGGCCGCTACGGTGATCGGTGAATTGGCTAGCGCCAGTCAGAAGGAGGCACTACTGCCTGCCATCGCTGCGGGGGAAACGCTAGTATCCCTGGCTTTGCAGGAGGCACCGCACCATGCACCGTTGCAGTGTGCCATGTCCGCGTCAAAGACGGGCGATCACTTCATTCTCGGTGGAACGAAGTTGCTGGTTATGGACGCGCCTGCCGCCGACGCCTTTATCGTCCTGGCTCGCACCTCTGGTGCGCCGGGTGATGATGAGGGTCTCAGCGCTTTCCTGCTGCAGGCAGAAACAGAGGGCTTAACAGTTGAGCCCGGTAAAATGGTGGATTCTCGTGCCTACGGCACCCTGAACCTGACGGATGTGAAGGTGTCGGAGGATCAGCTGCTGGGAGAGATCGGTCAGGCCAGCAAGGGTCTCGGTCACGCCCTTGATATTATCAATATAGGCCTGGCCTCGGAGTTGTTGGGGCTGTCTGCCGAGGCATTTGAGCGAACTGCGGAGTACCTGAAAGAGCGCAAGCAGTTCGGTCGCGTCATTGGCTCGTTTCAAGGGTTGGCCCATCGCGCCGCAGAATTGTTTGCCGAGCTTGAGTTGGCGCGCTCTATTGTCCTGCAGGCACTGCAAAAGATAGATGAGGGTGAGCCAGACCTTGCTCTTTATGCCAGTGCGGCCAAGGCCAAGCTGTGTGAGGTGGCGCAGCGTGCGACGAACGAAGCGATACAGATGCATGGCGGTATAGGTATGACGGACGAGTACGAGATCGGATTTTTTATCAAGCGCGCCCGCGTTGTACAGCACCTGTTTGGCGACTATAACTACCATTTGGATCGCTTTGCCCGCCAGAGCGGTTTCTGAGAGGCTTGTCTCACGGAGTTCCGCGATTCATGAAATCAGACATTGCAGCTTACGACGAGGCGATTGCCACTCTGACCGCGCCCGGAGGAGGGTTTGAGCTCAACTCGGTGATGCTAGACGGAGTGGAATACCGCAATTACGCGTTAATGCCCGGTAGTCTTCGCGACTACTATGCCGTCATGTTGGACCATGCGCATAAGGATTTTGCGGTGTATCAGGACGAGCGCTACACCTTTGCCGAGGCTCACCAGCACAGCGCTGAATTCGGCGCCGCACTGGTGCAGCGCTATCACGTTGCCAAGGGTGACAGGGTGGCGATACTCAGCCGCAATAATCCGCAGTGGATGATGGCTTTTATGGGTGCCACCTCGATCGGCGCAGTGGCGGTTCCGATGAATGGCTGGTGGACGACCGAGGAGTTGGATTACGGTTTCGCCGATAGCGGTGCCAAGGTTGTGGTGGCAGATCGCAACCGCATAGAACGCTTGATGCCATTGGTGAAAAAACATGGGCTCCGGATAATTTCTATCGACGATTGCACTGGTTTGGCCGTTGAGCATACGCCCTTTGCCGAGTTGCTAAGTGCCTTTGAAGGTGCCTCCCTACCTGTCGCCGAGATCGCGCCCGATGATCATGCCACGATAATGTATACCTCCGGGTCCACGGGCAATCCCAAGGGCGCCCTGTCCTCCCACCGAGGTATTCTCTCTGCGATTTATAGTTGGATGTGCTGGGGTATTGCAACCAAGATGGCGGGCTCCCAAGAGCAGCGCGCGGAGGGCCTTGCGCCGTCTGCGCTGGTTACAGTGCCATTGTTCCACTGTACCGGCAGTCACTCGGCCTTTTTATTGTCGTTGGTTGTCGGTCGCAAGATGGTGATCATGCACAAGTGGGATGCCGAGGAAGCCTTGCGTCTGATCGAAGAAGAGAAAGTAACCTGGTTTAATGGCGTACCCACTATGTCTGCCGAACTGCAGGCGGCGGCGGAGACGACGCGGCGGGATGTCTCCTCGCTGACTGAAATTATGGCGGGAGGCGCGGCGCGTCCGCCCGAGCAAGTGAAGAAAATCACGGGTACATTCAAGAAATCCGCACCCGGTATAGGGTACGGGCTGACGGAAACCAATGCACTGGGTACGCTGAACGCGGGCTCTCATTACATCGCGCGCCCCGGCAGCGCCGGGCGTCCGGTGCCCGCAGTGACCGACTTTCGCGTAGTGGACGGGGCCGGTGAGCCACTGTTGGTGGGCGAGCATGGTGAGATCTGCATCAAGTCTCCCTGTAATGTCCTGGGATACTGGAACAAGCCGGAGGCCACGGCTGAGGCTTTTGTGGATGGCTGGTTTCACACGGGTGATGTTGGATACCTCGATGAAGATGGCTTTGTTTATATTGTCGACCGTATAAAGGAAATTATCATTCGCGGCGGTGAAAATATCAGCTGTATTGAAGTCGAGGCGGCCATCTACGCCCATCCGGATATCCAAGAGGCTGCCGTATTCGGGTTGCCCGATGAACGGCTGGGAGAAATTGTAGGCGCCGCGGTAGTTTTGCGGGAAGGTGCGGAACTCGATAAGAGCGCTTTGCGTCAATATCTTGAAGATCATCTGGCAGCCTTCAAGATCCCCAAGCACGTCTGGTTCCGGTCTGACGCCCTGCCGCGCATTGCGTCTGGAAAGATTTTTAAACGTCAGCTGAAAAAACACTACACTGAAGAAATTGACGCTGCGCGTAAACGCCAAGTGTGATTTGCGGCAGGCAGGTGAGATAAAAACTAAACAGGAGAGTGGTAATGGACCTTGGAGTTAGCGCTAATGTTGCGCCGTTGTTGGCGGAAGTAAAGCAGTTTATAGATGAGGAAATCCGCCCTGTCGAGGCCGACTACTTCGGTGATATTGACGTTGGCGATCGCTGGGAATTTACCAGCCGTCAGACAGATATTATGGAGGGCTTGAAGGATAAGGCAAAGTCGAAAGG
>CAJQQW010000130.1 GCA_905480565.1 uncultured Halioglobus sp.
GGTAGTCTATTTTTCTAATTTTTCTGAACAGTAACACGTTCACTATATACCCGATACCGGGGCTTTAATAAAGTGCGTGGCCGCATCGCCAAACCAGATGACATCAGCGCTGCGAGCCACCAGCCGAATACGCGCCGCCGCGCCCGGCCTGCCATCCAGTGTCAAACTCCACTCCCGGCTGTTCGTACCTCGCCGAGCCATGAACTGCGGCGCCGAATGCTCGTCTTCATCCACAGCCAGCAGGATATCACTGAGCGGGTGCGAAGCTTGAGCGAGCAGAAAGTGCCCGTCTGAACGCAAAACATAGGTTAGCGCTATCGTAAAATCGACGTTTTCCAGCAAACACTCTCCACTTGCGTAGCGACAATTACTTTTTTCCAGCAGTGGGTAAACACCACCCTTTTGCGCCGGGACCGGTTCTTGACTGGAAAACAGACCGCTGGCCCACCAACCGGCCATGGCCAAAAGAGGGGCAACCAACAGTGACGTTACAAGATGTCGTTTACCCATCAAGCTAATGGACACTGCACGCCACAAAACAAATTCTCTGAATTCGGAACCACATGTTTAGTCAGCTATCTAGCCTATGTGCAATGCTGGAGCCGGCAGGCAGACGAATATTTTCTATCATCTCCTGCACCTCTCGCGGCGGTGCCGAGGAAAAACGCGATATGATGAAACTCACCGAAAAATTTACCAATGCTCCCACAACGCCAAAGGCATTAGGCTCAATGCCGAAGAACCAATTGGCAGGGCTATTGCCCAGGAAGTCAGTACCTGGAATGAACATAATACCCTTGTGCTGAAATACGTAAAAAAGCGTGACTCCGATGCCGCTTATCATGCCTGCAATCGCTCCTTCCCTGGTTACCCTACGAGAGAAAATACCCATCATCAGAGCGGGAAAAATTGACGAGGCCGCCAAACCAAACGCAAGAGCAACAGTGCCAGCGGCAAAGCCAGGCGGATGCAGGCCGAGGTAGCCCGCACCCAGCACCGCAGCAGCCATTGCAAGTCTACTGGCAAGCAATTCCTGCCTTTCAGTAATACGAGGCATAAAAATGCCCTTCAGAAGATCGTGGGAAATCGCCGACGAGATCGCTAGCAACAGACCCGCCGCCGTCGAAAGGGCCGCGGCCAGACCACCAGCAGCAACCAATGCGATCACCCAATTGGGCAAACGCGCAATCTCGGGGTTAGCCAGCACCATGATATCCCTGTCTACAACAGTCATTTCGTTTAGTGCTGGATCTGCATGGTAGCGTATATGCCCATCTCCGTTGCTATCTTCAAACGCCAACAGACCCGTCGTTTCCCAATTTCGAAACCATTGCGGTCGTTCATCAATTGGCAAGTACTTACCAGGACCTGCTTCCAACGTCTGCGCAAAGTTCAGGCGAGCCATGCCCGCAACCGCTGGCGCGGTGGTGTAAAGAATCGCTATGAAAACCAATGCCCAACCCGCAGAGTAACGCGCCGCCTGCACGGAAGGCACAGTAAAGAAACGAATGATCACATGAGGTAGACCGGCTGTCCCAATCATCAGCGACATTGTAAAAGCGAACATATTCAGACCGCTGAGCCTGACATCTGTGGTGTATTCCCGAAAGCCCAGCTCCGTCACGACCTGATCCAGCTTATCAAGTAGAAACACGTCTGAGCCTGCAAGCGTACTACCCAATCCTAACTGTGGTACAGGATTGTTCGTCAATTGCAGACTGATAAATATTGCAGGAATGGTATACGCCAATATCAACACACAATACTGAGCGATCTGCGTGTAAGTGATACCCTTCATGCCTCCGAGCACCGCATAAAAAAGCACGATCAACATACCGACTTGCAAACCCGTATCGTAATCCACCTCAAGAAAGCGCGAGAACGCAACCCCCACGCCCTTCATCTGCCCTATCACATAAGTTACAGAACAGATTATCAAACAGACTACCGCTACCGCACGGGCAGCCTGAGAATAGTAGCGATCGCCGATAAACTCAGGCACCGTGAACTTACCGTACTTGCGTAAATACGGCGCCACCAGCATGGCGAGAATAACGTAACCGCCTGTCCAGCCCATCAGAAAGACACTGCCGCCGTAGCCCATAAAAGCGATCATTCCGGCCATGGAGATAAACGAGGCTGCGGACATCCAGTCTGCAGCAGTCGCCATACCATTGGCGATGGGGTGCACATGGGCACCAGCGACATAGAATTCTCGCGTTGAGCCCGCGCGCGCCCAGACAGCTATACCCAGATAAAGTGCAAACGTGAGTCCAACCACCAGATAACTGAGTTGTTGTAAATCCATCTGCCGCGCCTACTTCTGATCCGGGTCAAACTCGCGATCCAGCGCAGCCATTCTTCTGGCATAGTAGAAGACCAGCACGATGAATACGTAAATAGAACCCTGTTGTGCAAACCAAAAGCCAAGCTTATAACCGCCAACCTGGAACTGATTCAAAGTGTCGACCAGCAAGATTCCGCAGCCATAGCTCACAAGGAACCAGACAATAAGCAGTTTAATGACCAGCGAGATATTACGACGCCAATAGGCGCTTGCTTGTTCTTTGGTTAGCTGGGGCAATTGATTACTCCCTGTGTTGTTATCGTTATTTTGCTCATGAATGAAAGAAACCAGCTGGGCGCCCCGGCACTGACCCATGAACAACCCAAATCGGAATAGATAATGCTAGTTTCTGGAACGACTAACCCGCAGCGCCTCTCGAGCATCAATCCATTCAACACATTCAGGTAGATCATAAAAATAGCCCACGACCGGCCTAACACCTCCTCGCATAGTCACATTGCCGTAGGTCTCGTAATACCGCCTGCAATGATCTGGCTGGCGCAGCTTTTGTTCGATACACGCCTGAACGCGCTGTTCCCGAATAGGCGCAAGGGCAACCTCCCTGGCCGCCTCGCACTTTTCGCCCAGTTCTGCAACTTCCTTATCGCCCAGCGCATTGACTGTCGGCACGACTAACAGCAACGCAAACAGCATTCGAAGAGGAAACCGACGGTTATGATCTTTATCTGAAAGCAGCATAACTTTTCCCGCAGACCGCACAATGATGAAATAATCTAGCACAATTCGTTCGACAACTCCCTATCGGCTAGACTGGCCGAAGAACCGGCAAAATAATCCCGGCATTTTACGAAAAAGAATACGTGTGGCACGGTCGCAAGCCGAGACGCATAACAATACAACAGCGGCCGTAGTCTCCAATATGAGATTACAGTAGGCAACTAAAACCGCGCTGCCGGGCCCTCGAAGGAGGCCGGCAACCGTTAAAACACTACCCTGTCGTGAAGCCAGGCATCGTGGACCAGAGACGGACAGATGCGCGGACAAGTCATACAAGTTGCGTCCCGAGTTTCGGGCATGGCCACCCGCATCGCGATTATCGATAACCAATTTGTAAATTAAGGCGAACTGCTGTTTGAACTGGATACAGAACCTTTTCAGATCGCGGTTGCCCAAGCCGATGCCAACCTCAAGAGGTCACGCATTAGTTCTTGCGCTACAAACATTGAATACGACCGGTTACAGGATATCTTTAACAAGGACCCCGGCGCCGCATCACAGAAGGAGTTAAATCACCGAGAAGCGAATTATCTTGAATCGTTAAGTAGAATTGATGTCGCCAAGGAAGATCTGCGCGGAGCAAAACTTTGCCTGAGCTATTCCGAAATTCGCGCATCATTGGATGGGCATGTATCCAATGTAGATGTCCTAATCGGCACACAGATCATTGCTAACACACCAATTTTGGCACTGGTAGACGTCAACCGCTTCTGGGTGTTTGGCTATTTCCACGAGAGCCATATCGATAAATTCAAGATCGGGAACCTCGCGCGAGTCACGCTAATGGCTTATCCCGATACCCCTTTACAAGGCCACATTGAATCATTGGGTTGGGGAATCGCGCCTTCCGATGGAAACGCCAGCGTAAAACCCTTACCCAGCATGAAGCCGTTTTTTCAGTGGATACGACTGGCCCAACGCATACCCGTTCGTATAAAGTTAGGTTCCATGCCAGAGGCAGTGCATTTACGCTATGGACTTACAGCCTCGGTAATGATTATGTCGGACAGAACTTGAGCCACGCTGGAGGGAGGCTAGATCATGCAGAAAATCGATTCACATAATAATTTCCTGTTTTTCACCGCAAGTCTTATTTTCCTTCTCCTGGCTTCGGGGTTCGTCGGCAGCACCCCGGATGGTGAGGACCACCTCCTGCTGCAGGCGGTGATACTGGCTACCGAACTTGTCGCCTATCTGAGCCTCAGTTTATCCAGCCGGTGGCGCAAGTTCGTCATGGTGATGGTTATATTCAATTTAACCACTGCCCTATTTCGCGAAAATGCCGTATTTCAGTTCAACTCGCGCGCTAGCCTTGCTGCGAGCATGGCCTTTTACACGGGCATGGCTTATATAGGCTGTAGACAGGTGTTCTCTTATGGAAAAATTGAACTCAATACGATAGTCGGGACAATCGCGATTTATCTCATGCTGGGAATCATCTGGAGCCTGCTATACCTTGCAGTGCTGGAAATTTGGCCAAACGGCTTGAACGGCATCGAATACCGGGATTGGCATGATAATTTATCGTCGATGCTGTATTTCAGCTTCGTCACAATGACGACCCTTGGCTACGGTGATATAACGCCAGCCATTCCGATTTTCAGGACTCTGGCCTACTTACAAGCCGTTGCAGGATCTTTCTATATGGCGGTCGTGGTTGCCAGCCTCGTAGGTTCTTTCATCAGCAAATCAGAATAGACGCCACCCCAATTACAAGGAAGCCCGCAATGGACGACAATAACAAGACCAGTTTCGACCCACAGTTCGTGCGTAATATGATCGAGTCAGCCCTGCGGCTTTCTTTGATATTTGCACTTTTAATAATGGCCTATGACATTATCAGACCCTTCACTACACCGCTGATCTGGGGCGCGATAATCGCAATAGCTGCGTTTCCACTCGTAAAATGGCTTGAAGTAAAAATAGGTGGTCGCCGGGGCCTCGCCGCAACACTGGTCACGCTATTTTTTATACTGGCACTTGCCATTCCCTCCTGGAGTGTAATGGAAGCGACCGTTGGCGGACTAAAGAAAGCGAGTACGGCGCTGGATGCTGGAGAAATCAAAGTTCCTCCTCCCGCTGAAAAGGTACAGGACTGGCCTCTGGTGGGTGAGCGACTACACCACGCCTGGAGCGCTGCGAGTAACGACCTCGAAGCGTTTGCACAAGCCAATGCGGAACAACTGCGAGAACTGGCCGGCAAATTGTTGAAGCGTATCGGTGGAAGCCTGGTAGGTGTACTGATGTTTCTCGTTTCCCTGGTGATCGCCGGTGGGTTCATGACCTACGCGGAGCCATGTGGCGCAGCGGCACACCGCTTTTTTGTCAGAGTGGGTGGCTTGCGACCGGGTGGCGAATGGGCGTCCCTGACAGTGGCCACAGTGCGTAGCGTTTTACAGGGAGTCATAGGCGTCGCTATCATCCAAACCATCCTGATTGCCATCGGCCTGTTCGTGATGGGCGTGCCGGCGGCCCCCCTCTGGACAGCGGTGATACTTGTACTCGCGATAGCGCAATTGCCACCATTAATCGTACTCGCACCGATTATGATTTATGTCTTCTCTACTGCGGATACAACAAGCGCCATAATCTTTACTGTTTACCAACTTGTCGCAGGCGCCAGTGACAGCGCCCTCAAGCCAATGCTGATGGGGCGAGGTCTGGATATCCCTATGCCTGTCATACTGGTCGGCGCAATTGGAGGGATGATCATGTCTGGTATCGTAGGCTTGTTTTCCGGCGCTGTTATCCTTTCTATATTCTATAAACTTCTGATCTTGTGGCTGGAGCAACGGACCGATGAGGATATTGATTGACTGGACTCTGCCGTGAGTTCATTTAGCAAACTAACAAAACGTTTCAAGCTGCAGGCAGGCAACGCGGGAGTTATTCCATCATGATGTTGGACAATGTAAGTTTTTTCTTCAATCGAGCAGCAGACCACCTCGAGCTCGACGAAAAACTTCGCACAATACTTCTAACCCCAAATCGGGTAGTGAGGGTTGAAATTGTCACCGAAAGTGACAGTGGCGATCTGCTGCACCATCTCGGCTTTCGTGTGCAGCACAGTTCAGCCAGGGGGCCCATGAAGGGCGGCCTTCGCTATCATCCGACTATGGATGAAGAACATGCTGCCAGTCTCGCCAGTCTGATGACCTGGAAGACGGCAGTGGTGGACATTCCTTATGGTGGAGCGAAAGGTGGAATCAACTGCGATCCGAGTAAATTGAGCGAAACTGAACTCTACCGGATCACTACCACCTTTGTTGAACTTATTAAGGAAGTCATCGGGCCGACTATTGATATTCCTGCACCGGACGTGAATACCAACGCTACCGTTATGGGCTGGATAATGGACGAGTACAGCAAATTCTACGGTTTCAGTCCCGGTGTCGTTACCGGCAAGCCCGTGGACCTTTTCGGCTCACTGGGCCGGGAGGAAGCTACCGGTCGTGGGGTGATGTATGCCCTGGAAGAATGCCTGAAAGACCAGAATAGAAAACTGGAAGGCGTCAGCGTAGCAATACAGGGGTTCGGCAACGTGGGCAGTAATGCTGCTCGTCTTATAGCGGAGCGCGGTGGCAAGATCGTCGCAATTTCAGATATTCAAGGCGGCATAGCCAATGACGACGGTCTTGATGTGCCCGCACTGCTTAACTGGGTTAATAGCAATGGCAGCGTACAGGACTTCCCAGGGGCAAGAGCGATCGACGGCAGCGAGATAATTGTCTACAAGGCGGACGTACTCATTCCTGCCGCTCTGGAGGAAGCTATCACCACGGAAAACGCCGGCCGGGTGCAGGCGAAAATCGTGATCGAAGCTGCCAACGGTCCGGTTACTTGCAAGGCGCACGATATGCTCGTTCAACAAGGGGTTACGGTTGTGCCCGACATCCTGGCTAATGCCGGCGGCGTTACCGCTAGCTATTTCGAGTGGTCACAAAACATCCAGCAATTCCGCTGGGATGAGTCTCGCGTCGTAGAAGAGCTTGAAAAAGTCATGCGGCGAGCCTATCGCAACGTGGCCGATCTGGCGCTGCGTGACGATATAGACCTACGTACCGCCGCTTTTGTCCTGGCGATAAAACGGGTCGCACGCACCACGACCCTCAGGCGCGCGATAAGTCACCTGTTGCCCGCAAGCTTACTGGAATAGCAAGAAATACCCAGCGCACCATCAATTCGCACTATTTGGGCTATACTGTTAATCGATGCGCCCTCGCGGGGGTGGAAATTTTATTTGAGGGAGAATAATAATGAAGCTATGCCGCGCTATATTGGGAAGCTTGATACTCGTGTCTGCCCCTGTGTTTGCCCAAATTGCTGACTCTGCACTTCCCGGTAATCTTGAAGATACACCTGAGACGTCCTCAGCTCCGCCGTCGGAAACCCCTGCAATCTCAGAGTCAACCTATACTCAAGTGAGCGACAACTCTGAGGATGGAGCTGACGATATGAGCCGAGCGGAACGCAAGCGACAAGTCATTCGCCAGGTGTTGGAAGATTCGAAAGCACAACCTGAATACACGCCACCACCACCGCCGCCGACTAACCGATACAACGAGATAAACCGCTAGCGCAACCGCGCCAGGCAGGTCAGCTCAAAGCTCAGGGATAAGCTTTGAAAATTCCTCGATCATCGGAATAACGATGTCTGGCCTGTCCCAATTCTCCATCCCAACTCCAATGTTGCAACGGTCTATTCCGATATCCCGATAGGACTTTAGCAGGTCAGCCGTAACCGGCGCCATGACGACCAGAGTGATCTCCACGGATGCGGGGTCGCGCCCATTTTCAGCGACCATCTGCCGAAAACTCTTCACGTCATTCTCAATATCGGGCAACGCCACGTCCACGGGCATCCAGCCATCCGCCCATTGGGCAGCATGCCTGAGACCCAGCGGCCCCATGGCGCCGAAAATCACCGCCGGCCCACCCGGACGCATTGCCTTGGGCTCAAACCAAACGGGATCGAAATCGATCAACTCTCCGTGAAACTCAGGCTCCGGATCGGTAAGTAGCTTGCGCTGAGCAAGCACGGTTTCTTTCATTCCAAGGTAACGCCTATCGAAAGGCAGCTGGGTGGCATTTTCAAATTCTTCACGATTCCATCCCACTCCGCAGCCGATTAGCAGGCGCCCGTTGGACAAGCGATCAAGAGTCGCAATGGTCTTGGTCTGCGACATCAACTCGCGCTCCATCAGGAGAGCGATACCGGTACCGAGTTTCAGGTGGCTGGTGGCCTGCGCTGCCGCCATGAGAGAGACGTAGGGGTCCATCATCTTTTTATACGGCTCTGGCAATTCTCCGCCCGGCGGATAAGGAGTCAGGCGCGAAACGGGTATATGGCTATGCTCCCCGTACCACAGTGATTCAAACCCCGCTTCTTCCAGCGTCTGAGCCAGATGATGGGGGGCGGGATCATCCGCCGTATTCATGGAGCTGAATCCAAGGTGCATACTTGTTACCTCATGCGGTCGTATCAAACAGAGTCACTGGAATGCCTACAGTAGCGTTGAAATCCATCACGCTCCAGCGCTGCACCTACACAAGCGCCTCTGCGGTTCAGATTGATATACATCTGGCGAAGAACCTCAGGCGGAGCGACGCATTCGCGCCGCCGCAGCCAATTCCTGTAACAGGTGAGAGGTGCTCTCCCAACCCATGCAGGCGTCGGTAATACTTTGTCCGTAGTTCAAAGGCTGCCCCGCCACCACATTTTGGCGCCCTTCTTCCAAATTGCTCTCTAGCATAAGGCCGACGATGCTGTGATTACCACGCCCTACTTGAGTTGCAATATCACGCGTGACATCCACCTGCCGCGCGGGCAATTTACGGCTGTTGGCATGACTGGCATCAATCATGATTCGCGCGGGCAGGCCAGCGGAGCTGAGCATGCGCTCTGCATCTTCCACAGAAAACATATCGTAATTGGGCTGCTTCCCGCCCCTCAGAATAATATGACAATCCTCGTTGCCTGCCGTCTGGAAAATAGCTGAGCGTCCCTGTTTTGTTACGGACAAAAAATGGTGCGGTTGCGAGGCGGAATTGATCGCATCAACGGCCACCTGCATATCACCGTCCGTGGCATTTTTGAAGCCAACCGGGCATGACAGACCTGACGTCAGTTCACGATGGGTCTGGCTCTCGGTGGTACGGGCGCCGATTGCGCCCCACGACACGAGATCCGCATAATACTGGGGGCTGATCAAATCCAGGTATTCTGTTCCCGCAGGCAAGCCCATCTCTGCGAGGTCCAGCAAAAGCTGCCTGGCCAGATGCAGGCCTTTATTGATATTGAAACTGTTATCGAGATCCGGATCATTAATCAGACCCTTCCAGCCTACCGTGGTGCGAGGCTTCTCGAAGTACACACGCATAACGACGAACAGATCTTCGCTCAACTCCGCCGCCGTCTTCTGCAAGCGACCAGCATAATCCAGTGCGGCCCCGGGATCGTGTATTGAACACGGCCCCACAATTACAAGCAGGCGATCATCCTCCCGGTTAAGTATGGTGTGTATCGCCCTCCTGGCGTTGGCCACGGTTTGGCTGGCTGCGCTCGTAAGCCCGATGTCACTAATAAGACTTTCTGGCGAGATCAGCTCATTGATTTGACGGATTCGTACGTCGTCTACTTTTGCGGTCATGCACCGCTCCATACGCGTGCTTGAATGACCAAATAATATAGCACAATGCATTATCCAACGACGGATTACGGGCTTTCGGACCACCAGTCATCGAGCATCTCACCCACAACATTGGATCTCACCAAATGGGCACCATACCAGGTGTGGAAACACCGTATACGGCTAAAATCGGCAATCCCGCCAATGCCCCTGAGTTCAAGAGTTTCGTCAAATCCCAATTCGCGCAGTCGCGCCTTCACCGTCGGGGACATAAATCTGCGGCGCAAGGCGATGTAGGCCCGATGATCCTCACGCATGCGCGCCTGTAGCGTCGCGTCAGCATCAAACCGTTGCTGGAATGTCTTGATCATCCCGGCCGCCTCCGCTTGGTCGATGCGATAGCACAAGGCAGGGTCCACCAACCAATATAGTGTCGGGAAGGGCTTATCATCCACGAGAGAGGCGACCCGAATCACCACAGGGTCGCCATTTTCCGCCTCAACGGCGATTTCCTCCAGGCCTCTGGGCTCCCTGCCAAGCAAGCTGGCGACGCGCTCGATTTTTTCCGCTACAACAGCCAAATGATTCCACCCTGCGGTAAGCATAAGCGCTCTATTCTACGTGAGCGACAATCGATTCACACACCGATCTGTCCCCGCACAAGCCTCAAGGTTGACAGGGTGCTTCCGAAACTCTAATGTTGCGTTCGTTACCAGGTGCCTGCCGCCCTGTCACTGGACATTGCTGGGTAGGTTAAATGGGAAGTGTGAATAGATTATTACGTTCACCGCTGCCCCCGCAACGGTATTCAGTCTCTGACTGATAGCCCGACACCTGCCTGGAACATTGCAACGATGGAGCGGAGGGCTTCATGCACGGTTGCTCAATGCTTGCATTGCGTTCCCCGATTCCCTCGCTCAATCGCCGAATAATGATACACACAAGGCTACTGGGGATACTTGATGAAAAACCTTACACCTGTCGTACTACTGACGGTCGCTAGCAGCAATATTCTTTCTGCACATGCAAGCAACAAACTTGAAGAAATGGTCGTCACATCGTCACGTATACAGATGCCGCTGCGCGAAGTCGCAACCTCCATCTCTGTCGTCACAAAAGAAGATATCCAGATCCGTGGGTTCAGCACAGTCGCCGAAACTCTGCGCTACGAACCATCGGTTGCAGTTGACAGTTCCGGTGGCGTAGGCAAAGCCACTAACGTCAGAATTCGCGGAGAACAGGGCTTTCGCACGAAAGCCTATATCGATGGCATCGATGTAGCCGATCCGTCAGCGATTGGCGGCGGGCCAAACTTCTCCAACCTGCTCTCGGGCGCAATAGACCGCGTCGAAATTTTGCGGGGACCGGAGGGCCTTGCCTATGGCGCGGATGCAGGCGGCGTTATCAACATGTCAACAGTAGCACCCCAGTCCGGCTTCACCGGAAGCCTTAAAGCAGAGGGCGGCCGCTATGGCACCCAACGATACTTGGGGCATGTCGCAGGGGGCAACGAAACCGTCGACGGGGTCATTTCCGCAGAACGGTTTAAAACCGACGGCTTTAATGCATTAGATGCCAACGACAGAGACGACGACGGCTACGAAAACAACACCTTTCACGGCCGTGCCGGGTGGAATATCACAGACAAGCTGAGAGCAGACGTCGTCGGACGCACCGTTGAAGGAGAAAACGAATACGACAACTGCTTCGTCCCTCCAAACTTTGACCCTTCTGATAATTGCAAAACTGACTATAGCCAGGATGCCTGGCGCGTTGCGCTCAGTTATCAAGGGGAAGCTTTTGGCAACACGCTCTCCTACAACAGCAACAAGACCGACCGCAAATTCAAAGACGATGGCATTCTCTCTTTTCGACCCAAAGGTACGGTGGAAGTTCTGGGCTATCTTGGCAACTGGAGTCACTCAGACAACTTAACGCTGGTTTATGGCGCGGAACTACAGAAGGACTCTATCGATGTCTTCAGTTTCGGTAATGAGCCATCTGACAGCGATCGCGATCAGCAGGGTTACTTTGTTGAATACCAGGGCGGATTTGCAGACAGCCTCTACGTATCGGCCGGCGCCCGCTACACGGACAACGACGACTTTGGCTCCAAGACCACCTACCGCACAGGGTTCGCCTACCTCGTCGACGCGGGCCAAGGGGAGCTCAAGTTCAAAGGTACTTATGGCACCGGATTTCGTGCGCCCACACTGGATGAGCTGGCCTTTAACGCCAGTTCGCAGGCAATCGTGCCGGCAAACCAGACACTGGACGCGGAAGAAAGCACGGGCTATGACCTGGGCGTGGCCTACTACGCGACGGCGGGATGGTATGTCGATCTGGTGTATTTCGATCAGGAGATCGATGATGAAATTTACTTCGATTCCTCTTCCTTTGATATCCCTCCCCCGGCGGACG
>CAJQQW010000131.1 GCA_905480565.1 uncultured Halioglobus sp.
GCTCTACCATTGTGTATGCCACCATGCAGGCGACCGGCATGGTCAACGACCATACGACAGACTGCTTCCGCCACAGTGAATGCCGTCAACTGTCCTAGCCCAGCACCCGTGGTAATAAAGTGCTAACATTGCGCCCCCCGAAGTGAGAATCCCCCTTGTCTGCATCC
Organism: uncultured Halioglobus sp.; assembly: GCA_905480565.1. Classification (GTDB taxonomy): domain Bacteria; phylum Pseudomonadota; class Gammaproteobacteria; order Pseudomonadales; family Halieaceae; genus Marimicrobium. The sequence goes on from CAJQQW010000131.1 coordinate 168, forward strand.
ACGAGTGAAAATCCGCTCTCATCCAGCCGCCATGTTTGGCAACTGGCCTGGCCGACGATTATCTCCAATCTGTTATTTACCACCGTGGGGTTTGTACACATCAAGATAGTGGCCGAACTCGGAACAACGTCCGTTGCGGCAGTTACCACCGGTCACCGGGTGTTTTTCCTGATTCAGGCGATCCTGATGGGCGTCTCGGTAGCTGCGACCGCGATGATTGCTCGCAGCTGGGGTGCGAAGCAGATCCGGCAAGCGGAGCTGGTCTCCTGGATTTCGCTGGTGCTCTCGGTTTCACTGGCCGCGATCCTCAGCATCCCGGTACTCATCATCCCCACTCAAATCGCCGGGCTGTTCGGCCTGGACGCTGAAACCACCCGATTGTCTGCCGAGTTCATATTCTGGCTGGGCCTGTTTAATGTGTTTGCAGCAATCAATATGATGCTGGGAACAGCGCTGCGTGCGACAGGCGACGTTATTACTCCGCTGTGGTTTCTGATATTTAGCTCCGCACTCAACATGGTGTTCGCCTATATGCTGGCCTTCGGCACCGGTCCCTTGCCCCAGATGGGCGTAGCCGGTGTTTCACTGGGGGGCAGCTTCGGTGCGGCGCTGATCACAATCGCTTTTGTGATGTTCTGGTGGCGCGGTGCCTTTAATCTGAAACCGGCCAAGTGGGCGCCTATTGACTGGTCAATTACACGCCAGTTCATGTCCATCGGCGGGCCAGCGGTGCTTGAGCAGGGCATCGTACAACTCGCCTTTCTGGCTTTTTTCGCCATCATTGCCAACTATGGCACTGAGGCCTATGCCGCCTACGGTATAGGCATCACCCTTGTCGCGTTCTCCATTGTTATCGGGTTTGGCTTCGGCATCGCCACCGCCACCATCGTCGGGCAGCAACTAGGGGCAGGACAACCCGATTTAGCCATAAAAGCCGTATCCCGCTCCCTGCGTATGGCGCTGGCAGCGATGACCACACTGTCAATTCTGCTCGCCTTGTTCGCGCAGGAACTGGCCGCCTTCATGATCGACGATCCGGAGGTCATCCATTTGACCGTCGTATTCATGTACATGATTGCAATCGCACAACCACTGATGGCGTTTGAATTCACACTGGGCGGCGCTCTCCGCGGCGCCGGCGATACCCGCTTCCCCCTCATTGCCACTTTCTGCGGCATCATCATTGGGCGACTTCTGACAGCCCTCACATTCCTCTGGCTGGACCTGTCCGTTTACTGGATTTTCGCTGTGATGCCACTGGACTACGTCATCAAGACGACAATGCTCATCTACCGCTTCCGGTCTCGAAAATGGCTGGATGTGAAGTTCGATCTCGATCATTAACACCGCGGATTTTATAGACAGCGACAAAAAAAATACTTAAAGTTGGAATTGCACAAAAAACAGTAGGCCGTCAGCCGCCGAACCCCTGATCATGACCTCCGATAACGCCTTAAAAAACAGCGGCGGGCCCTCCCCGTTTAACCGCACCGCGCAGCACGATGCAAAGCGCAGCGCGATCCTGTCGCAGGCGGCCAAACTGTTTAACTATCAGGGGTCGCGGGGCACAACGCTGCAAGACATAGCGTCCAGCCTCGGGCTGACCAAAACGAGCCTCTATTACTATGTAAAGACCAAAGAAGATTTGATCTACCAGTGCTACCGCGTGGCCTTGGAGCATCATCACAGCGCACTCGATAAGATTGAGCAAGACACCACGGACCCGCGCGCGCGTGCTGCAGGTTTTCTGAAACAACATTTCGTCAGTTGGGGAGCAGCCAGGAACGGGACCGGCCCTCATATTGCTGCCCTCATGGAAATCGCCGCACTGAAGGGACAACATAAAGAGGAAATCGAAGCTCAATATATTGCACTGTTCAAGCGCGTCCGGGACAACATTCGCACGGGCGTCGCAGAGGGCTCGCTAAGGCCTTGCGAAAGCACGGCGACAACACGGGCTATTATGGGCTCACTCGATTGGACGTTCTTTTGGCTGCACGGCATGCCGTTGGAACAACTGGAGGCTACGGCACAAGCGGCACTTGATATTCTTGCCAACGGACTGGCCAGCACGGAGCCGCTGCACACCGTCCAACTGGAAACGCCCAGTAAAGGCGCTAACGAGTCGCTTGAGGGCTTTAATCGAGAGGAGACAAACCGCCTCAAACAGGAAGCCTTTTACAAAACTGGCACACGCTTTTTCAACCGCAGAGGCTTCAACGGCGCGTCTCTGGATGAAATTGCAGAAGACCTGAAAGTCTCCAAAGGCGCGTTCTACTACCATATCAAAAGCAAGGAAGATTTGCTGTTGAGCTGCTACAAACGCTCTCTCGACATTCTCGGGGACATTCATGACCGCGCTGACAGGGGCAGCGATTGCGGCCTGATCAAGGCAGAGCGCATCTGCCTCGAAGCCTTCAGGGTACAAATATCAGCAGACGGACCATTGATCCGCTACAACACCATTACCGCGCTACCCGTGGCTCGCAGGCACGAAATTCTCAAACAAACAGATGCACTCAATGCCCACTTCGGACAACTGTTAGAGCAAGGCATTGAAGACGGCAGTGTCAGGCCCATCAATATTTTTATTGCCCGGCAGCTAATTGCCGGTGCGATCAACGCCGCCATGGATATCGGCAAGTGGCGCGCAGTAGACGACACTGAAAGCGCCGCTATCGACTATTTCAACGTATTGTTTAACGGCCTGCTGCCTCGTGCAGACGCCGCAGACTAATCAAAACCAGGAGCAGCAAGTGGCTACAGATCTCGACAAACTACTCAGTTTTCTCATTGTTGAGCAAATCGGCGAAGATTTATTTCGGGGTACCAGTCCACCTCGGCCACGGCGAGTTTTTGGCGGCCAGGTAGCAGCGCAAGCATTGGATGCGGCAACACGCACCGTGGACAAGGATCGTCTGGCCCACGCCATGCACGCTTATTTCCTGCGTCCGGGTGATCCCGCGAAAGACATTCAATTTGAGGTAGAGCGGCGGCGTGACGGCCGCAGCTTTACGACCCGCGACGTGGTCGCAAGACAGGCCGGTGTCGCCATCTTTAACACCTCAATTTCCTTTCATATACACGAAGAAGGCCTGGAGCATAACGCAGAAATGCCCGACGTACCTGGCCCGGAGGGTCTGGAGGCTGATCATGCTCGCTGGGCGCGTCTGGCAGAGCAATACCCGGATCGATTCGACCCGCCGTTGCGACAGCCTATCGAAAGACGTCCGGTAGACCCAAGGGATTTTCTCAACAACGAGATTCGCGAGCCACAGCAAAACATCTGGTTTCGGGCCATAGGTGACCTCGGCGAAGACCCGCGCCGTCACCAGATCCTACTCACATTCATGTCGGACTTTGGCTTACTCGGCACAACACTCATGCCGCACCCACATCATGGCTTTGATAAAGACATGCAGTCAGCCAGCCTCGACCACGCTCTCAGGTTCCACCAGCCCTTCCGCGCAGACGAATACCTGCTTTACTCCCTGGACAGCCCGGTTGGTGCCGGCGGTCGCGGCTTCGCCCGCGGTAGTTTCTATTCACAAGACGGGCGACTGGTCGCCTCCACTGCGCAAGAATGCCTGATCAGGGTTCGTCAGGACTAGTTAACCACGGTCTGCATCTGACGACCTTCGCTGACCAGTTCCAGCGAGTCACCCTTGTGTACGAGGTGCGTAACGGAGCCATTATCAGGCCAGAAACACAGCGTTTCTGCTTGACCGGTGACCTGCCCCACCACCGCATTAATCACCAGAAAATGCGTAAACACCGCGGCCGGGCGATCCAGTTGCAGTAGCTGGTGGAGCGCAGTCCTGCGCCAGGCATGCAGATTTTCTTCCTGCTCAGACCATTGCTGCTGCATAAAACGCCGCAACCAGGCCGGACGCTCGGTTAACGGAACAGGCGCAGGAATTTCACGAAACGCGTCGCGCTGGTCAAGATCCTGCCCAAAGTGCAGCGCCAGCGGTGCGGCGGTTTCCAGGGCACGTTGCAATGGACTGCTCAGGAGGTGGCAATCAGGTGGCAGCTGTAAAGCTAGTTCATCGGCCACCGTTTGGGCCTGCCGCCGACCCAGTTCGCTCAACCCGGGATCCGACGCCACGCCCCAACTGGCTGCCGCTTCACCATGCCTGACAAGAAAAATATCGATGAACCGCCCCCCTAGCGATAAGTGACAAGGTTTTCATCTTGCTGTGCTCCGAGTACACGAAGAAACGAGCAGTCGTTGTAGTACGACAAGGAGACTTTCGAGCTGTTGTAAAAAAGCTGCGTCACCGAGCAGTTGAATACGGGTTCATAAAATTGATAGGTCTGATCGCCTCCCAGTCCCAACACATCGGCGACGATGGTCGCCAGCGTGCCACCGGACGCAAAAATGCCTACCGTTTTACCTGCACCCTGCTCCCGGATTACGTCGGCAAGTGCCTGGCGGACACCTTGCGAATAATCCGCCCAACTAGTCAGACGAGTATCGCTACAAGCGGGCGAAACCCAGTAATTGAACACTGCCTCAATCACTTTTTGATAGTCCTTGCCGGAACTCAAACCCCTGTCTACAAGGGCCTGTATTTTGGGGTTCGTTTTTACCACCTCCGGCACCAGGTACTTTACCTGCTCATCGTTTTCTATTTCGTTGAAACGAGGATCAATATGATGCGCGATTTCAGCGGGCTGACTGGCTATCGCCAAACGCGCTGTCTCGCGCTGCCGCGACAAGTCACCGCTATACACAGCATCAAAAACAACACCGGTATCCCGAAAGTACGTTCCTGTCACCTCCGCCTGACGACAACCCAGATCAGAGAGCTTGTCGTAGTTTTCTGCGCCAAAAGAGGCTTGCCCATGACGTACAAGATAAATTGTCGCCATCAGGCGATTTCCGCTTCAGTCAGGCGCCGATCAAAACGCAATTCGCGGCGGTAGGGGAAAAAATCTTCAACGTGCCCAGTGCGAATACGCTCCTGCAAGTCTTGCCAGAACACAGCATCGTAGATATCGCTATGCAAAGTATCAAACACCTGCCGAGCACGTTGATTGCCGGAAAAAAACAGGGAAAACTCTTCCGGAAAAATATCATTGGCCCTCACTGTGTACCATGGCTTGCTCGACATCTCATCCTCTTCATTGCGGGGCTCGGGTATGCGCCGGAAGTTACAGTCTGTTAGCGGTTGAATTTCATCATAATCATAAAACACAACACGGCCGTGCCGGGTCACGCCAAAATTCTTGAGCAGCATATCTCCGGGAAATATATTCGCAGCGGCCAGCTGCTTGATGGCATTCCCATACTCGTCCATTACCGCCCCGACCTGCTCGTCCGTTGCGTCCTGCAAATAGAGGTTTAGCGGCGTCATACGTCGCTCCACATAGACATGCTTGATCACCAGCGTCTTGCCATGCTCCTCAATAACCGTGGGCGCCACCTCACGCAGTTCTTCCATTAATGCTTCTGAAAAACGTTCTCTGGCAAAAGCGAGGCCTTTGAACTCCTGCGTGTCTGCCATGCGCCCGGCCCTGTCCCATCGCTTCACCAACGCATACTTGGCCTTTACCTGCTCTCGTGTCATGTCTTTTGGCGGCGTAAAGCGATCCTTGATAACCTTGAATACGAAATCATAGGACGGCAGGGTGAATACCGTCATCACCATGCCCTTGATGCCTGGCGCAATATTGAACTGGTCGTGGGTCCCTCGCATATGCCGAAATGCACAACGATAGTAGTAGGTCTTTCCGTGCTTGTTGTGCCCAATCGCGCTGTAAATTTCAGAGATAGGCTTTGCCGGCATGAGTTGCTGAAGAAAGAGAACGCACTGAGCGGGTATTGATGCATCCACCAGAAAATAGGCCCGGGTAAAACTGAACAGCACACTCACCCGGTCGGAGCCGAACAGAATCGTATCGACATAAACACTGTCATTCTCACTGTGAAGAATAGGCAATACCATCGGCTCGGAACGGCCCTGACAGACAATCCTGCCTACGATATAGGCGCCCTTGTTACGAAAAAAATGAGGCTCAAGCACCTGAAATTCTGTATCAGGGCTATGCAGATCACCACGGCTGGCAAAGTAGCGCTCGAGGGCCCGCTCGATATGCTCGATATCGCGAGGCTTATCCTCATAGGGCACGGTGAACGCGTAATCGTCGAGCAGCTGTCCCAACATACCGGTCATAGAATCCCCTGGCCGGTAAGTCCTGTATACCTTGCTTACGTCGGCAGGCGGCATATCGCCCTGAGGCGAAAACACAAAGGCGTACTCGTCACGAATTTTCTGGTGACTGAATACCGCACAGTACATCGAATTAAAATAGGTTTCTGCAATTTCGAAATTGTCGCGGCCGTCGATCAGGTCGGCGTAGATTTTTCTGGCTTCTCGCCAAAACTCCAGATGTTTTAATTCCTGGCCCGCCAGCAGCTTTACCGTTGCCAGCGTTTCGCGGGTGCTTGTCTTGTAAAGATTGATGCGCTCGATGGAGGCCTCACGCAGCCCCTGCCAGTCTGCATTTGCGAAACGGGAATTCGCAGCCAGCGTAATATTCTGGAAACGGGCAAAGTAAGATTCGAACCCATACAATATAGCGCGCGCAAAGCGCTCTCGCGTCTCCACCTGAACCCAACGCTCCCCGATAACCAAGTGTTCAGTCACAGCGTATCAAATAATTGTCGGCGACTGCACGGACAGTTTGCAAACTGCGCAGAAGACTAAAGCAGTTCTTTGGCAAACAGTTCCATCACTTCGACATTCCCCACGGACAGCAGCATGGAGCCCACTTCACCGCGTTTGCCGGCCTCTTTCCAGGGAACGAGGCGCTCTTTGATGCGCTCCTTGGGGCCTACCAAAGCAACCTCGTCGAGCAATTCATTCGGCACCAGCGCCGTTGCCTCCTCCTTGTCACCCGCAAGGTACAGATCCTGAATACGGGTGGCGACTTCGCCATAACCGAGGCGGCCCGCGTAGTCGTGGTAGAAGTTTTTGCCTTTGGCACCCATGCCACCGATATACAGTGCAAGCCACGGCCTAAGCGCATCGAACGCCGCATCGAGGTCGTCGTTGAGGGCCACTGTTACGAAGGGCGCAATATCAAAATCCTTCAGGCCCTTGCCATGTCCGGCCTTCGCAAACCCCTGCTCAATGTGCTCTCCGAGGACATCGTATTTCTCAGGGTTCATCCAAACGGGGAAAACGCCGTCGGCAACTTCACCGGCACAACGCAGACCAGCAGGCGTGATTGATGCGGTGTAAATCGGCACGTCAGGACACGCACTGAGAATGGATTTGAGCGGCTTGCCAAGCCCTGTAGTGCCCTCTCCATGATTGGGCATCTGGTAGACTTTTCCATCGAACTCGACCGGACCTTCACGGCCCATAATTGCGCGCATGATCTGGATGTATTCCTTGGTGCGCGTCACTGGCTTGCCGTAGGGCACCCCGTGCCAACCCTCAACCACCTGCGGGCCAGATGCACCGAGACCTGCTATAAAACGCCCGCCCGACAACTGGTGCAGGGACATGGACGTCATGGCACACATAGCGGGCGTGCGCGCGGGCATTTGCATGATCGCTGTACCGACCTTGATCTTTTTGGTCTGGGCGAGAATCCATGAGGCTGTCGTTACGGCGTCATTGCCATACGCCTCTGCCGTCCATACGGAATCGAAGCCAACGGATTCAGCCTGTTGGATTAATTCGATCGGAACACTGATTTCTTTACCGGAATAGCCCAGCAGAAAGCCCAATTTCATAATTCATCTCCAGTGTCAGCCCGACTCAGAAGTCGCGGCTATTGTTCAGGTCATTGTTGGTCTCGCGGTGCATTTTGCCTGATGGCAGCAGGAATTAGCAAAACTTGTTTTCCGGCGACGTCCTCAGTAGAGCAGGCTGTAGAGCTTACGCTGATATTCCACCGCCAGCGGATCGCCCTTGCCCAGCGACGAAATCGTATCCAGCAGCATACGCTTGGCCGCGCCATCGCCATGATCAAGATCCTTACGCAAGATCTCCACCAGATGCTCCATAGCCTCACGGAATTGCCCGTTATCGGTATATTGCACGCCGAGTTGATAGCGCACATCGAGATCATCGGGGCTTTCCGCCAGCTTTTGCTCCAGGGCCTCTATTTCAGGTGACTTGGACGCCTCTCGCTTGATCTCCAGTTGCGCACGCAACTGTTCATAAGCGGCGTCCTTGTCGGCCATACGCACGCCGTCCAGCACTGTCTCCGCCTCGTCGAGCCGCATCGCCTCAATCAGGGCATGGGCATAGGCCAGGGTGATGCCATGTTCCTGATTAGAGTCGTTCCATGCCTGGCGCAGCAGAGTAAGCGCCTCAGTAAAATCACCCTCGGCCATGGCCGCCTCGGCCTGCTGCACCAATGCGTCCCAAGGCTTGGGAAGATACTTGGCGAGCATATCGCGCACAAAGGTTTCCGTCTGGGCACCTGCGAAACCATCCACTGGCTGTCCACCCTGAATCACCATTACAGTGGGTAAACTGCGCACACCAAGCTGTTGTGCAATTCCCTGTTGCTCGTCTGCATTCACCTTGGCGAGCAAAAAAGCACCCTCGTATTCGTTGGCAATTTTTTCCAGCAAAGGCATCAATACCTTGCACGGCTCACACCAATCGGCCCAGAAATCCACTACGACCGGGCGCTTGTGGGACTCCTCAATCAACAACGCCGCCGCATTGGTTTCATCGATGTTAACTATATGTTCAGTCACTTTCTCACCTTGAATGATTCAGTGCGCAATCGCTGACCCGCGCGTGTCGATGCACAGCCCTAGAGCCCCAATACGTCTCTCATGTCGTACAGTCCGGCCTTTTGCCTCGCCAGCCAACCGGCCGCGCGTACCGCGCCGCGAGCAAAAGACATACGACTGGACGCCTTGTGGGTAATTTCAACGCGCTCGCCGTCAGCGGCAAATGTCACCGTATGATCACCGACGATGTCGCCGGCCCGCACGGTCGCGAAGCCGATTGTCTCTCGACTACGGGCACCGGTCTGGCCCTCTCGACCATACACAGCGACCTTATCCAGATCGCGATCCAGCGCATCCGCCACAACCTGTCCCATACTCAGCGCGGTGCCCGAAGGCGCATCAATCTTGTGTCGGTGATGCGCTTCATACACCTCCACGTCGACATCATCGCCCAACACCCTGGCCGCCATATCCAGTAATTTAAAGCACAGGTTGACGCCGGTGCTGAAGTTGGACGCCTTGCAGACCGCAATGCGGGTCGCCGCCGCATCGATCACCTGCTGTTGCTCCGGCGTAAAACCGGTCGTTCCTATCGCCATCGCAACGCCTTTGTCGGCGCATACGACAACATTCGCGGCTGTCGCAGCTGGCACCGTAAAATCGATGAGCACATCAATGGTATCGATGACTGACTCGAGGGAATCGACCACGGGGACGCCATTGCGCCCGAGGCCGGCCAACTCACCGGCATCAGCGCCCAGTAAACTGCTCTGCGGACTTTCGATAGCCGCGGTCAGTTGCAGGCCGTCCACCTGGTCAATTGCCTCGACCAGCGTTCGGCCCATGCGTCCGGCAGCGCCGGTGATACCAATACGTGTTGTCATGTTGTCAAATCGTCAAAGAAATTCTTCACACCCTCAAACCAACTGGTCTGGCGCGGCGAATGGCTCTTGCCGCCCTGCCCCAGACTGGCTCGAAGCTCCTCAATCAATCTCTTCTGTTCCTTGTTCAGTTTCACCGGCGTCTCTACATCGACACGGCACAGCAGATCGCCGACGCTGCCACCGCGCACCGGCTTCACGCCTTTACCGCGCAGACGGAACAGTTTACCCGTTTGCGTCTCAGCGGGAATCTTCAATTTAACGCGCCCGTCCAGGGTCGGCACATCCAGCTCGCCTCCGAGCGCGGCATCCGCAAAAGTAATCGGAACCTCGCAATACAGGTTTTTTCCATCACGCTCAAAAATAGAGTGCTGCCGCACCGACATCTGAACGAACAAATCACCGGATGGTCCGCCCTCTGGACCGGCTTCACCCTCACCGGAAAGGCGAATACGATCGCCGGTATCGACACCAGGAGGCACTTTTACCGAGAGGGTCTTGGTGGTTTCGACGCGACCCTGGCCCTGACAACTGGTACAGGGGTCGCTGATGCTTTTGCCGCGACCGCGACAGGTGGGGCAGGTTTGCTGCACCTGAAACAGGCCCTGCTGCATACGCACCTGGCCGACACCACCACAGGTGCCGCAGGTGGTCGGCGAACTGCCGGGGCTGGCGCCGGACCCGTCACAGGTGTCGCAGGCATTTAAACTGGGCACACGAATCTCTACCGTGGCGCCCTTTACGGCATCCTCCAATGAGATGTCCAGTGTGTAGCGCAGATCAGAGCCGCGCTGGGGACCTGAGCGACCACGACCGCCACCGAAAATATCACCGAAGACATCACCAAAGATGTCGCTGAAATTACCGCCTCCAAAACCGCCGCCGCCCATGGAGGGGTCGACACCGGCATGACCGTACTGATCGTATGCCGCACGCTTCTCGGAATCAGACAGAATCTCGTAGGCCTCTGAGGCCTCCTTGAAACTGGCCTCTGCCTCCGCGTCACCGGGATTACGATCCGGGTGAAACTTCATCGCTACCCGACGGTAAGCCTTTTTGACCTCCTTTTCATCGGCGCCCTTGCTGACACCAAGCACTTCATAATAATCGCGTTTTGACATAACTTTCAGGTTACCGTAAATCGTAAAAGGGGACAGATTTAAAATCTGTCCCCTGCCAGGCGTTCACTGCGGAAGCTAACCTTCCCGGACCGCCGATGTGCGCGGCCCGTTGTTGGAGGCGTTCCCCAAACGGCTCTAAAGCCTTACTTTTGGTCGTCCTTCACTTCCTCGAACTCGGCATCTACCACGTCTTCACCGCCTGCAGAGTCGGTCTCTGCGCCGGCTTCTGCTGCGGCCGCCGCTTCACCCTCGGCTGCCTGCGCCGCATACATCTTTTGCGCCACGGGGCCCGTTGCCTCAGTCAGCGCGGTAGCTGCCGCATCGATTGCATCCTTGTCATCTGCCTTGAGTGCCTCCTCAGCCTGCACGATAGCCGCTTCGATGGCTGCCTTCTCCTCGTCAGTGGCGTGCTCGCCCGCCTCTTCGACGGTCTTCTTCGCCGCGTGCACCAACCCATCACAGGTATTGCGTGCTGTTACCAGTTCCTCGAACTTGGCGTCCGCGTCGGCATTGGTCTCCGCGTCGGCCACCATTTGCTCGATGTCCTCCTCGCTCAACCCACCCGATGCGGTGATGCGGATAGACTGCTCCTTACCGGTTGCCTTGTCCTTGGCAGACACATGCAAAATACCATTGGCATCGAGGTCGAACGTTACCTCGATCTGCGGCATGCCGCGCTGCGCCGGGGGAATATCCGCAAGGTCGAACCGTCCCAGCGACTTATTGCTCGACGCCTGCTTGCGCTCGCCCTGAATGACATGGATGGTCACCGCCGTCTGGTTGTCCTCGTACGTCGAAAACACCGTGACTTCTTGGTCGGAATCGTGGTGTTCTTTTCGATTAACGGCGTGGCTACACCACCCGCAGTCTCGATACCCAATGTCAGCGGGGTCACGTCAAGTAACAATACGTCTTTCACGTCGCCGGCCAGCACCGCGCCCTGAATAGAGGCACCCATGGCAACCGCTTCATCCGGGTTTACATCCCGGCGCGGCTCCTTGCCAAAGTAATCCGCCACCTGCGTCTGAACCAACGGCATACGTGTCTGACCACCGACCAGTATGACGTCGTCGATTTCAGAGGGCGACAGGCCCGCATCTTTCAGTGCCAACTTCACCGGGTCCATAGACCGGTTGACCAGGTCTTCCACCAGGGCTTCCAGCTTGGCACGGCTCAGTTTCACCACCAGGTGCTTAGGCCCGGTCGCATCCGCCGTAATGTAGGGCAGGTTGACTTCGGTCTGCTGCGCGCTCGACAGCTCGATCTTGGCCTTTTCAGCGGCTTCCTTCAGACGCTGCAGGGCCAGGGGATCGTTGTGCACATCGATACCGCTGTCCTTTTTAAACTCCTCCGCCAGGTACTCGATGAGGCGCAGGTCAAAGTCTTCACCGCCGAGAAATGTGTCACCGTTGGTCGATAACACTTCGAACTGGTGCTCACCATCCACCTCGGCGATCTCAATAATAGAGATATCGAAGGTACCACCACCGAGGTCGTAAACCGCCACCGTGTGGTCACCCTTGGCTTTGTCCATACCGTAAGCGAGCGCAGCGGCCGTCGGCTCGTTGATAATGCGCTTGACGTCGAGACCCGCGATGCGGCCGGCATCTTTGGTGGCCTGGCGCTGGGAATCGTTGAAGTAGGCCGGTACAGTGACAACCGCTTCTGTGACCGTCTCACCGAGGTATTCCTCGGCGGTCTTTTTCATCTTGCGCAGCACTTCCGCCGACACCTGCGGCGGCGCCATCTTCTCGCCACGTGCCTCTACCCAGGCATCGCCATTGTCCGCTTCTGCGATGGTGTAGGGCACCATTTTGATGTCCTTTTGCACGACATCGTCTTTGAACTTACGCCCGATGAGGCGCTTCACCGCATACAGCGTGTTAGTCGGGTTGGTCACGGCCTGGCGCTTTGCGCTCTGACCCACCAGAATTTCACCTTCCTCGGTGTAACCCACGATAGAGGGTGTGGTGCGGTCACCTTCTGCATTCTCGATCACCTTGGGCTTACCGCCCTCAAGGACCGACACACAGGAGTTAGTGGTTCCAAGGTCTATTCCGATTATCTTTCCCATTGTCTTCTCCGTTGTCCTGCCGGCTTGCCACCGGCGCTAACTGTTTCGTCTGTTCTCTATATTGGCCCTTTCGGACCGATTTCAAGGGCGCGGCGT
>CAJQQW010000132.1 GCA_905480565.1 uncultured Halioglobus sp.
GCCTTTTGCTGCAGCGGCTTGATACGCTCTACGCTGTATACCTCACCCACCAATTGGGCCAGCACCGCTGTCTGATACCCAGAGCCGGTGCCGATTTCCAGCACACGCTGTCGCGGCCCAGACGCCATAAGCAGCTCCGTCATGCGGGCTACGACGTAGGGCTGAGAAAGAGTCTGCTGGTGCCCGATGGGTAGGGCCACATCTTCATACGCCCGATGTGCCATAGCCTCATCCAGAAAAAGGTGGCGCGGCGTTGTTCGCATCACATCCAATACAACCGAATCGTTGATGCCTTGGTCAAGCAAGCGCTGGACGAGACGCTCCCGGGTACGTCGAGAGGTCATACCAATGCCGTGCAGATCCATCCTGTTCACTACCCCGTTCAATGTTCTCTGACCGCCCCGTTCTTGTATTGCAAACACTCCCCCAGCAGCGCCGTTGCATAACCACCGGCGACCAGGTCAAAGCCCAAGTGCAAGCTCCCATCATCACAAAACTGCCAGGAAAAGTCATCCGGCAAGAGACGAGTTGATCGCCAGGCAAGGGTTAGTCCGGCCGACGTCAGGAACTCGCAGACCGTCAGGGCCTCTTCGTCCATCACCGTTGATGGCCGCCTTCCGTCTCCGCTCACCTGCCCCCAGAGCGGCAGCCCCGGGCTCAGGTCGCCCGCCGCAGCGCGCAATACGATGTCCTCGGTCACCGATTCGCAAACGAAGTGGCTACGGGATCCACGCAGCATACACGTGTCGCCCGGAAGCACCAGATTCCAGTCGCCTTGTCGGACGCGCTGGGCCAACACCCCATTGAATACCCAAGCGCGCAGGGCAGAGAGGTATAGACTGCGCCGGTCACGACTTACCCGGCGCCCCCGGCGCATCCATTCCCGGGCCTGGCGCAAAGTAGAACCATTGCGGCCAAAACGCTGCTCACCGAAATAATTAGGAACGCCCTCTTCCCGTATCACCAGCAGCCGTTTCTCCAGTGCCGAGTTATCCGCGTCGAGGTCGCGCAGCACCAGAGAGAATCCGTTAGCCTGATGCACGCCTCGACGCAGCTTGCGACGGTGCCAACCTTTTGCCAACAACTCGACACCGGTGCCTGCTTCGAGCCGCGACCAATCTGGTTCGGTTCGGCCCGCAAGGCCGATGCTAAACCACTGTTCCGTGACCGCGTTACGGTCCTTCATGCCGCAATACCCAATCGACACCGGCGACACGGCCGCGATGTCGGCGATCAACTCGCGCAGCTCCGAGGTCGTAAGGTTGCGTTTACGCAGATAGAGAAAACAGTGTTCCCCATCGCCCGACGGGGAAAAACCCAGTTGCTCCCGAACCAGAAAATCCTCCGGACAGCGGCGAACGGTAGCGGTGCCAAGCGCGGGACCCCGGGCCCGGGGCCAGGCATCATTCACAGTACCGCGGGCTCCAACAGGACAACCGCGTGAGCGGCAATACCTTCCTCACGGCCCGTGAAACCCAACTTTTCGGTGGTTGTCGCCTTCACATTGATTCGCTCGGGAAGACAGGACAGGTCGGCAGCAAGGTTGTCACGGATGGCGCGGATATGGGGGGACATTTTCGGCGCCTCGAGGACAAGTGTAGTGTCCAGATTTGCCAGCATCCAGCCGCTGTTATGCACCCGCTGCATCACCTTACGCAAAATAATGCGGCTATCAATTCCAGCGTTAGCGTCGTCAGTATCAGGAAAATGTCGGCCGATATCGCCCTGACCAATCGCACCCAGCAAGGCGTCGCAAACCGCATGAATCAGCACATCACCATCCGAGTGAGCCAACAATCCGCGGTGGTGGGCAATAGTGACCCCGCCGAGCACCAGGGCATCAGCGGTACCAAAGCGGTGTACATCGTAACCGTGTCCTATCCGCATGGTAACGCGACTCCATAAGTCATAGTGCCTGCCCCTTTCGGTGTTGCAGATACCAGGCCGCCTGGGACAGGTCCGCCGCCACAGTGACTTTTAGATTACATCCGGTGGCCACTACTAACTGCACCGGGTGGCCCGCCATTTCCATAGCGGATGCCTCGTCAGTGACATCAGACCGCACATCGATTGCGCGCGCCAATGCCTCGCGCAATTCGCCAAGTCGGAACATCTGCGGTGTCTGGGCACGCCATAGACCGCTTCGATCCAATGTAGCCTGCACCCGACCGTCTGCGGAGGCCTGTTTTACCGTATCGACCATGCGTTCAGCCAATATCCCACCCGTACCGGAGTCAATAACCCTATCGATTAATGCTGCGAGATCCGCCGCGCTAAGACAGGGTCGTGCAGCATCATGAACGAGAACCCAATCTCCGGAATGCGCTACCTGGGCCAGATCGTGCAGCGCAGCCAGCACCGAGCCGCTGCGCTCCTGCGCCCCTTGCACCAAGCGCACGCGATCATCCGCCATGAGCGGACACAACGCCGCGCGCTGATCATCCGGGTGCAGCGCCACAATCACGCCCCTGATTCTCGGCTCGCGCAACAGGGCCTGCAGACTGTGCTCAAAAATAGTTGCACCCGCTACCTCGAGGTATTGCTTGGGCACCTCGCCGCCCATGCGACTCCCAGTGCCGGCGGCAGGCAACACAGCCCAGCATTGTCCGGCATCAGTCACCGTGCAGATTCCGAGGACTGCTTATCTGTCACCTGATAGTAGGTCTCGTCTTTGCGAATCAAGCCCAGCTGTTCTCGAGCGCGCTGCTCCAGGCCCTCGTTACCGGTTTGCAGCTCCAACACCTCCCGCTCCAGCTCTGAATTGCGTTCCCTGAGTTGCGCGTTGATAAGGGTTTGCTCCTCTACCTGTAACTCGAGACGATGCTTTTCAGCGAGACTGCCCTCACCAAACCACAGGCGATACTGCACCACTCCCAGCAACAACAATAAGACGAGCAGCAGGCCGCGCATGCGCTACCGGGAAAACTCCGCCAGACCGCGATAAGGCGCACGGTCGGATAGCTCGGCCTCGATACGCAAAAGGCGGTTATACTTGGCCACCCTATCGGAACGGCACAGGGAACCCGTCTTGATTTGGCCCGCCGCGGTGGCAACGGCGAGGTCGGCAATGGTGGTGTCCTCCGTTTCACCGCTGCGATGAGAAATCACTGCGGTGTATCCCGCGGCCTTGGCCATCGCAATCGCATCCAGTGTTTCGGACAGACTGCCTATCTGGTTGAACTTGATCAGGATGGAGTTGCCAACACCCCTGTCGATGCCCTCCTTGAGGATTTTTGTATTGGTAACAAACAGGTCATCCCCCACCAATTGCACCTTGTCGCCAATTTTGTCCGTGAGCAGTTTCCAACCATCCCAATCGGACTCATCAAGACCGTCCTCAATAGAAATAATTGGGTGCCTTGCCGCAAGATCCGCCAGGTAGTCTGCGAATTCGGCACTGCTGAATTGCTTGCCTTCGCCGGACAGGTCATACACGCCATCCCGATAAAATTCCGATGCCGCACAGTCCAGCGCCAGTGTCACGTCAGTGCCCAACGAGTAGCCCGCATTGCCTACGGCTTCGGCGATCGCTTCCAGAGCGGCCTCATTGGAGGGCAGGTTGGGTGCGAAGCCGCCTTCATCGCCAACGGCAGTACTCAGGCCACGAGAAGAAAGCACCTGCTTCAGCTGATGAAAAATTTCGGCGCCTGTTCGCAGGGCCTCGCTAAAAGTAACCGCGGATACGGGCTGCACCATGAACTCCTGAATATCGACATTATTATCGGCATGTTCGCCCCCATTGAGGATATTCATCATGGGCACAGGCATGCTGAACTCCGAGGTACCATTGATATCCGCTATGTGCTGATAAAGGGGCACACCGCGTGACTGCGCCGCCGCCTTTGCCGCAGCCAGCGACACCGCGAGAATGGCATTGGCGCCGAAGTTGGCCTTGTTGTCAGTGCCGTCAGCGGCAATCATGGCCGCATCAAGCTCACGCTGAGCCGTGCCGTCACTGCCCGTTAGAAGGTCACGGATCGCGCCGTTTACATGCCCGACAGCTTTCAAAACACCCTTACCCAGATAGCGAGTGCTGTCGCCATCGCGCAGTTCCAGCGCCTCCCGGGAGCCGGTAGATGCACCAGAGGGCGCGCAGGCGGAGCCCGTCTCTCCAGATTCCAGAGTGACTTCCGCCATCACCGTGGGATTGCCGCGCGAATCCATTACTTCAAATGCCTGAATATTGGTAATCGCCGTCATGCGTTCAAACTCCGTTAATTCTAATCAATCTGCAGTACAGGCAGCGACTTGACCAGGTCGTCGACAGCCTTCACCTGCTGTAAGAAAGGTTCCAGTTGATCCAGTGGCAGGGCACTGGGTCCGTCACAAAGAGCCTTATCGGGATTGGGGTGGGCCTCCAAAAACAAACCCGCGAGACCTACCGCCATGCCCGAGCGCGCCAAATCTACCACCTGTGAGCGGCGACCCCCGGATGCCTCTCCACCGGAGTCCCGGCACTGCAAAGCATGGGTGACATCGAAAATGATCGGTGCGTTATTACAGCCCACCTTCATCATTCCGAAGCCCAGCATATCGACCACCAG
>CAJQQW010000133.1 GCA_905480565.1 uncultured Halioglobus sp.
TGGGGAATGGGTGTCAGCAGGCTCGTCCGTCAGCACAGTCGGCAATAGTGGCGGCGCAGAAGACCCCGCTCTTTACTTCGAGGTGAGACACGAGGGCAAACCTGTGGATCCGGCGAAGTGGTGCAAGTAAACACCTCGCCCAGGCGTTGAAAATACCTATTTGACGCACATCGTGGGAAATAGGTTACACTTGCCTATCCCCATTTGACTGGTTCAAGGGCCCCCATGCGCCGTCTTTCCCCGCTCTACAATCCGCTGGCCAGCCTTCTCGCCGCAATCACTCTCGTCGTTGTAACATCCTCTGCGCTGGCCAAAGAGCAGGGCGCCATACCGTTAGATGAACTGCGCACCTTCGCCGAAGTATACAACCAGATTCGTCAGGGCTATGTGGAGGAGATCGATGACAGCACCTTGTTGGAGTTCGCCATACAGGGGATGCTGATGGGGCTGGACCCACACTCCATGTACATGACCAGAGACGCCTTCAAGAGCCTGCAGGACACCACCAAGGGCGAGTTCAGTGGCCTGGGCATTGAGGTGGGCATGGAAAACGGCTACGTTACGGTCATCTCTCCTATCGATGGCTCACCCGCAGAAGCAGCAGGCCTGCAGAGTGGCGACATCATACTCAAGCTTGATAACGTGCCCGCCAAGGGCATGTCGCTGAACGAAGCGATCGATATCATGCGCGGCCCCAAGGGGAGCAATATAGATCTGACCATCGGAAGAACGGGTCAAAGCCAGCCGTTTGAAGTGAAGCTGGTACGAGACACCATCAAGGTCGCCAGCGTGCGCGAGCGCTGGCTGGAAAACGGCTATGGTTATATCCGGGTGGCGCAATTTCAGCGCCGTACCGGCACTGATGTAAGAGAGGCTTTGCAAAAGCTGCAGTCAGAGGAAAAGCTGAAAGGCCTCGTGCTGGACCTGCGCAATAACCCCGGCGGCATTTTGCGCTCCAGTGTCGACGTAGCCAGCCTGTTCCTCAACGGGGGCACCGTGGTCTATACCGAGGGACGCGTGGAAGACGCAGACGTGTCCTACAGTGCCGACCCGCTAGATATCACGGATGGCATACCCATGGTGGTACTGATCAACCAGGGTTCCGCCAGTGCCTCCGAAATTGTCGCCGGCGCGCTGCAGGACCACAAACGGGCTGTCATTATGGGAACCGAAAGCTTTGGTAAGGGATCGGTGCAAACTGTTCTACCGCTATCAGATTCACGGGCGATCAAGCTCACCACCGCCCTCTATTTCACACCTAATGGCCGCTCCATTCAGGCCGAAGGCATTGTGCCGGACATTCTGGTTGAGAGGGCAACTGTTACCGCCTATAACACTCGGCGACAGGTGAAAGAAGCAGACTTGTCCGGCCACCTCGATAACGCCAACCAGAAAAATAGAGAGGATGTCCGCCGCGCCAGCGCCGGATTATTATCCAGCGACAACCAGCTGTACGAGGCACTCGCCCTATTGAAAGGAATCAATATTCTCGGTATGCGCCGGGACAGCAGCGCTTCAGCAGCAGCGGGAGAATCCTGAGCGACGGCGCATTTGTTACGGCCCTCAGAGACGCACTTCAATACCCCGGGCAGCCATGTGCGCCTTAGCCTCAGGCACACTGTACTCACCGAAGTGGAATATACTCGCCGCCAGAACCGCGTCTGCGCCACCCTCAATAATTCCATCCACCAAGTGATCGAGGTTGCCCACACCGCCTGATGCAATAACGGGAATTTCTACCGCGTCGGTAATCGCACGCGTCACGCCCAGTTCAAAACCGTTCTTGGTACCATCTCGATCCATGCTGGTCAGGAGAATTTCACCGGCACCCCGGTCAGCCATTTTCTGCGCCCATTCGACTGCATCAATACCCGTAGGTTTGCGGCCGCCGTGGGTAAAAATTTCCCAGCGGGGTTTTCCATCGACATCATCGACTCGCTTCGCATCAATAGCCACTACGATACACTGCGAACCAAACCTCTCCGCGGATTCACGCACAAGATCCGGATTGTTTATTGCCGCGGTATTAATACTAACCTTGTCAGCGCCCGCATTCAGCATGGTGCGAATATCCTCTACGGAGCGAATGCCGCCCCCCACCGTCAGCGGAATAAATACATGCTCTGCGATTTGCTCCACGGTGTGTACGGTGGTGTCTCGGCCTTCATGACTTGCAGTAATATCGAGAAAGGTAATCTCATCTGCCCCCTGCTCGTTGTACCGCATGGCGATTTCGACCGGATCTCCCGCGTCACGAATACCAACAAAGTTCACGCCCTTAACAACGCGACCGCAGTCAACATCAAGGCAGGGAATAATGCGCTTGGCGAGACTCACCCTGTTGCCTCGTCACAGAGCCGCTGCGCCTCAGCGACATCGAGCGTACCCTCGTAAATCGCCCGGCCGGTGATTGCGCCGCAGATGCCGGCGCTGGCCACAGCACTGAGCGCCTTGATGTCTTTGATATTGGTAATTCCGCCTGAGGCAATCACGGGGATACTGGATGCCTCAGCCATCCTCACGGTGGCATCGACATTGACGCCCTGCATCATGCCATCGCGGGCAATATCTGTATAAACGATCGCACTGACGCCGTCTGCCTCGAACTGCCTGGCCAGATCGGTGGCCTTGACGTCTGAAACCTCCGCCCAACCATCTGTCGCAACCAAGCCCTCTTTTGCGTCAAGACCAACGATCACCCTCCCGGGGAACGCTGCGCAGGCCTCTGCCACAAAGGCAGGTTCTTTTACGGCTTTGGTTCCTATTATGACGTAACTGACACCGGCGCGAACGTAGTGCTCGATAGTGTCGAGATTGCGGATACCCCCGCCAATCTGTATCGGTAAGTCCGGGTAAGCAGCGGCTATGGCTGTAACAACATCACCATTCACAGGCTCACCGGCAAAAGCACCGTTGAGATCCACCAGGTGCAAGCGGCGACACCCGGCTTCTACCCAACGGGCCGCTACAGCCACCGGATCATCGGAAAATACGGTGCTGTCGTCCATCATACCCTGGCGCAGGCGCACACACTGGCCATCCTTGAGGTCGATCGCGGGGATAATCAGCATGTACCGTTCCACCCTATAAAGTTACGCAATAATTGCAGACCCGCGCCTGCACTCTTCTCCGGGTGAAACTGCACGGCGAAAAGATTATCGCGGGCCAGGGCTGCATCGGCACTGACACCGTACTCAACACTGGCCGCCAGCAAGCTGCGGTCTTCGGCATGCACGTAATAACTGTGCACAAAGTAGAATCGCGTCATGTCTGCAATGCCCCGCCATAGAGGGTGCTGTCTTTTCTGGCATACGGCGTTCCAGCCCATGTGGGGCACCTTGAGCCGGTTGCCCTCTGCATCCGAGAGTGGATTGCCAAAATAGCGAACTTCCCCTGGAATAATATCGAGGCAATCGACGCCACCATTTTCTTGCGAAGAGCTCATCATAGCCTGCAGGCCAACACAAATCGCCAGTACAGGAATGCCCTGTTCAGTGAGCGCTCGCGTCAGCAGCTCATCGCACTGCAAGCGCCTGATCTCATGCATGCAATCGCGGATTGCGCCCACGCCGGGAAATACAACACGGTCCGCTTTGCGGATCAGTTCAGCATCATGAGTTACCACCACCTCGTCAGCGCCCACATGGTTCAGGGCACTGGCGACGGAGTGAAGGTTACCCATACCGTAATCAATGACGGCGACAAGACCACTCATAGAAACTGTTCCTGGCCTACAACACGCCCTTGGTGGACGGCATTATGCCCGCCATACGCGGATCGGTGGTGAGCGCCATCCGCATGGCACGACCAAATGCCTTGAACACGGTTTCGGCCTGGTGATGGCTATTGTCGCCGCACAGGTTATCCACATGCAGCGTAACCAATGCATGATTGACGAATCCCTGAAAAAACTCGAGAAAAAGATCAACGTCAAACCCACCGACAGATGCCCGCGTAAACGGCACGTGGTAGGTCAGCCCCGGGCGACCGGAAAAATCGACCACCACCCGCGAAAGGGCTTCATCCAGCGGCACATAGGCATGGCCGTAGCGAAAAATACCCGTCTTGCTGCCCGCTGCCTTGGCCACCGCCTGGCCCAGGGTAATGCCAATGTCCTCAACCGTGTGGTGG